>WGCB01000026.1 GCA_015494005.1 Caldilineaceae bacterium | reverse complement strand
GCTTCCAGGAGCAGCAACCGGAAGAGCGCAGCCAGCAAAGCCAAGCCCACCGCCAGAGCCAGCGGGAGCGCGGCCAAGGCGGGCTCCTCCAGCGGACGGCGCAAGGCCACCGCCAAGGTACAGGCCGAGCCGGAGCTGGTCCAGGGCACCCTGGTGGAGAGCCCAGCGGCCCCAAAGGCGGGGTCCCGGAAGCGGGCAGGCAAGGCCACGGCCAAGACAGGCGTTCGACGGGCCAAACGGAGCAGCAAAGTGGCCAAGGTGGCCAGCGTCACCCCGGCCCAGAAACGGAAGCGGACCAAGTGAGCAGTCGCCGACCCTGGAGCACCCAGCCACCCAGCCACGGGCCCCATCCATGACCGCGAAACCCACCCTCCTGGGCGTCTTCGCCCATCCCGACGACGAGAGCTTCGGCCCGGGCGGCACCCTGGCCAAGTACGCCGCGGAAGGGGCCGACGTCCACGTGATCATCGCTACCGACGGCGCGGCCGGCTCCGTGGAGGAGGACCACACCGTGCCCGACGGCCGCAGCCTGGCCCAGGTCCGGGGAGAGGAGCTGGCCCGTGCCGCGGTGATCCTGGGCTTGACCAGCGTCTGGAACCTGCCTTACCGGGACAGCGGCATGCGGGGATCACCGGACAACCAGCATCCCCAGGCTCTGCTCCAGCAGCCCATCCAGGAGCTGGTGGCCGAGCTGGTGGGCTTCATCCGCCGCCTGCGCCCCCAGGTGATCATCACCCACGGTCCCTTCGGCGGCTACGGCCACCCGGACCACATCCGGGTCTGCGAGGCGGTGACCGCGGCCTTCTACATGGCCGGCGTCCGGGATCCATCCCAGGCGGGCAACGGTGCAGGTCCCGAACCCTACGCCCCCCAGAAGCTCTACTACACCGCCTTCGACAAGGGTTTCCTGCGCTGGATCGTGCGCCTCATGCCCCTCTTCCGCCGAGATCCCACCCGCTTTGGCCTGAACCAGGACATCAACCTGCGGGAGATCGTGAGCTGGCACACCCCCATCCACGCCCGCATCGACACCCGGGCCTTCGTCCCTCGCAAGGAGGCGGCCAGCCGGGCCCATGCCAGCCAGTACAGTGGCGACCCCTCCTTCCTGCGGGCCCTGCCAAATTTCCTGCGCATGCGCATCCTGGGGGTGGACAGCTACCTCCGGGCCTACCCTGCCCCCACCGGCGCTGTGGAGCGAGATCTCTTCGCTGACGTGCGCCTGCAGTGACCTCGCCGGGCATCTCCCCGCAACTTTTCCTGCCACTTTGCGTATTGGTTCAGTGGGAAGTCATCCAGAAAAGGGTACCTCAAAAGCGCTCCGAAAAGCTTGAAAAGCGCATACGCACGCAAAAAGGAGACGCAGGATGAACGTGAGCAAGCATGGGCTGTGGCGGTGGATCGGCGTGGTCTTGGCGCTGACGGTGGCGGTGACCCTGGTGGGCACGGCCCTGGCCGCGGAGTTCGTCGGGGAGGACAACGTCTATCGCCTGCCCGCGGGCGAGGTGGTGACGGACGACCTCTACGTGGGGGCGGAGCAGATCTACATCGACGGCACGGTGGAAGGGGACCTGGTGGCCTTCGGCGGCTACATCGAGATCAATGGCACAGTCACCGGGGACGTTCTGGCTATGGGGGCTGGCATCCAGATCCAGGGCCAGGTGGGGGATGACGTGCGGGCCGCCGGCGCAGGGATCGACGTGACCGGCACGGTGGGCGACGATCTGTTTCTGGCCGGTGGAGGCAATCCGGGCGGATTCAGCTGGCCCATCCAGATCAACAACATCTCGGTGCAGCAGGGAGTGCGGGTCCACGAGGGGGCCCAGGTGGGCGGCGACGCGGTGATCGTAGGCGGCGCTGGCCTGGTGGCCGGGGAGATCGGCGAGGATCTCTACAGCGCCATGGGGCAGTTGACCCTGCGGGCCCAGGTGGGCGGCAATGCGGAGATCAACGCTGGCCAGCTCCAGATCGACGAGGCCAGCCGCATCCAGGGCACCCTGAAGTACTCCACCGCGGAGGAGCTGAGCCTGCCGGGGAACATCGCCCGGCGCATCCAGTTCGAGAAGGCGGTGAAAGAAGTGCAGCGGGTCAGCCCTGTGATCACCTTCCTCTGGTGGGTCCTGCGCACGGTGCTCATGATCCTGGGCTTCGCGGTCCTGGGGTGGCTGCTCCTGCGCTTCGCCCCGGATCTCCTCACCCGGCCGGCCGAGGCCATCCAGGCCAACCCGGTGGAGACCGGTCTCTACGGCCTCTTGGTGGCGGTGCTCCTCCTCTTCATCCCCGTGGGGACCGGCATCCTGGTGGCGGCTGTCTGGCTTTTCTGGGGTGTCTTCCCGGCCATCCTGGTGGGGATGACCATCCTGGCGGTGCTGGGAGTGGTCTGGCTCTTCAGCCCGCTGATCACCGGCCTGTGGCTGGGCCAGCTCATCGGGGAACGGATGGGCATGGCTGCCCGGCCGGTGGCGGCCCTGATCATGGGCGCCCTGCTCCTGGTGATCCTGGGACGGATCCCTTGCCTGGGCTGGTTGATCTCCTTCCTCAGCTTCATCCTGGCCCTGGGCGGCATGGTCCAGGCCCGCCGGTCCGCTGGGAGCGAGGGAGGCCCATCCCTCCCCGCGCCGGGGGCAGCCCTGCCCGCCGAGTAGGCGCCGGCACGATGACAGAACAGAGCGCATCTGCGAAGAACGGCTCCGGAAGTCCCCGGGGCCGTTCTGGGTTTTGCGGAAAAGATTGGTCTGGGCCAGGAGGGGCCTCAGCTGCTGCGCTGGACCACGAAGACGTGGGAGCTCAAGAGAAATCCTTCAAACTTATGTAACAAACCTCTCTGTGGAACGCAATAGCTGTACGCAAACCAGACCTAGCATAGTTGCTACGCCGAGTAAGGACAATTTGTTAGCCAACCACAGATCCGGAGCCAGATTCTCCTTAGCACTAGACCAGAAATAAAATAGATACAGATAAGGGCTAAAAAGTGAGAGCATGACCTTGGGATTCATTAAACTGAGAGCCCACCACAGGGTTCCAATTAGGTAACCGGTGTTCATTTCTTTGGTGAAGAGGCTGATCACACTCGACATACTTGTCAACACCAATGAAACGGCCAAAGAGGCGAGAAACATCTTTCCTACGTGAAGATGCAGATAAAACTGCCAATAGATGAGCAATAAAATGCCGAGGCAAAGCCCAACACCGATGAACAGAGCCGCTAGTCGACGCAACCACACAATAGATAAAGATGACCGTGTAGCAATAAAGGCCAATGTGTTCTTCTCCCGTTCACGAAGAATCAACCCGTTAGCCACATACATGATTCCCAAAGGAAAGACAACTTCAACCATCAATGCAACATACTCCGATCGGGAAGATTCATCCGTTCGGGTGTCCAATAGCAGCAACAGTCCGCCCACTGTCAGTAGAGGCAAGAGCCACATAGCAACCGGAGTTGCCACCTTGAACTCTTGCCACAACAATTTGAGCCAATTGAAATACATGGTATGAAATTTCCCATAGTGCCCGGATCGATGATTCGAATATACCGGGCGAGGTTAGTCCGATGAAGGCAAAGCTCGGCCTGTCGTTGCCTCTACAAAGTCACTGAAATCTTTTGCAGACAAGGATTGCCTGCCATAATGGCGATGAGTCTCTCGAACTAGACGCCAAAAGGATTCGGGGCCAATTTCCGCCCAAAGTTTGTGAAGTCGGAGCACCCAACGATTCGTCTCCGGTGAGGAAATCAAAGGGAGCAAGTATTCAGTCCACGCCGTTTCGTCTTGTAATGTGTTTTGGCGTGCTGACATCTCTGCTGTGACAAACTCATCGCCCACCAGAGGAACGGCCAACCGAAGCGCCGCATAGCTCAACAACGCGTCCAAAATCGTTCGCCCATGGTATTCCGCATCATTTGATCCGTCAGGCCGTGCAAGCAACTGATGACCGATGCTGTAACCAGAGCTTGACACCTGCAACTCGGGACAAAGGGAGTCCCGGCACCACCACATACGCATCATCCGCTCCGCCACCCACCGTCGATAGAGTGACTCTTGGGAACGTAGTGGCCCCTCTGATGACACGTAGCGTTCCGGGACGAAGTAGTCTAATGGCGAAAACTCCTTCAACAACACAATGCCCGAGACAGGATCGTAACGCCCGTACCGAAGAAGAGGCACCTGTGCGATTGTGTAATGACTCTGCAGAGAAGAACTACTTTCCTCGTGGAGGTGCTCCTGGATCAGGTTCATCAACACAGGATACGGAGCCAGAATCTCTTTCCATTGTTGGTCCGAGAGATGTGAAGGCGCCACGAGCACCTTCGTTTTGCCGATTTCCATCGTTCTGTAGTTTTGTGACAATGCGATCAATGGCAAAGGCGGTTTTCGAGACCACGTCAACTTAACATGTCCCGATGATGACTCGAGTTTTTCTGCTGTATGCACCAAGCTTGTTAGCGTTCCTTTCCCTTCAATGATCAACTGCTCTGGAACACACCAGGGAAATGGATGCCAATTGCCGTCTCGTACAAGGAAAGCCGTCTTGTGGTCTATATAGCCACCTGGCCAGTAAGGCGCAAGGGACTCCTCCGGGGAACGGAACTGTCGGTCGTACAGACGGCGGGACGCCCAAATGTTACCGCTATACTCCAACGCGAGAGCGACCTTTTGTTGCACCAATTCCTGAGGAACATCCAAGACCAACTGATTATCACCCAGTTCGATCTCTAGATCCGGGGGATTCGTAGTGGTCTTGGAAATATGCAACCCTTGATTCAGGTCCATAGGAAGTCGCACAGTTCTCGCCATCGGTCTCAACAAGATCTTGGCTTTTCCTTCTAATTGGACATCGTCAAAGTCGATAGAGAGCTCAAGTTGGTATGAGTGGAGTATAGAACAAATAGATCCCGTTTCTTGATTCAATACCGTCTCCTGAGGGTTTCGAAGGAGCGCGTTCCGTTCCATTATGAACTGCTGAACGACGGAAACCAAAAGAATGACTAACCCGAAAAAGGACAGCCCGACTCCCCACCAAGAAAAAAGATCGACACGGGGTTCCAAGCGGAATGGCTTTACCCGAACAAGCACATACCCCGACAGCAGACATATGAGGGAGAAAATCAAGAATACGCTTTGATGCAATCTTACCAGCCGGGTGTCAGGTCCGAAGCCGACTAGCGGTGATGCATAGATGCCAAAGGGAAAACCCGCGATATGGGTGACGTCCACCTGCAGAGCAAGGATGCTACCGATTGTCAGCACCAATACGAGCGCTGTCCATATAGGATGGCGGAAAACAACACCCACCCATAAAGTCACGGTGACGGCAATGACCAGTGTAGGAAACAGAAGCGCCATCCACACGACAGCCTGAACGACGAGGCCTTGAAGGCCGTGGTGTACGCCTTCCCAGTATCCCACCCAAACACCGATAGGAAGCAATGACGTCCCGACAACTGCGCAAACCCCTATGTACTTTCCTATTACATAATCGTACGTTGAAAAGGATCGCTCCCACAGGAGATCGTAATCTGGATTGAATTCGCGCAACAACCCAGTTGCGCCAAGAATCACCACAAACAGGCTACCGAACAAGCCTAAGCCTTCGGCAGTGCCTTTGGCGATAGCGATGGCTGAGAGCATCGGCAATTGAGCATGGTCCACCGAAAACCAACCGATCAGGAAGAACAAGCACGCCATCATCCAGGTCGCCCGCTGACGAACCTGGATCTTCCATTCATACTGGATCGTCTTTGCCACTGTTCGCAAACGACTATGCATCGCCAAGTCGGGAGCCGGAAACAAGTAACAAATACGCGTCTTCGATATTTGGCGGAACTGGTCGCGCTTGAATAGCAGGAGGAATGTCGGTGGCGAGAAATCGAAGCTGAATCAGGTCGCCATCAACCCGATGAGAAGATATGACGTAAAGACTAGTGGCATGTTAGGTTGATTCTTGTTCTTTCATCACAGGATAAAGTCGCTTGAGCTTGATGCGAGCG
>WGCB01000025.1 GCA_015494005.1 Caldilineaceae bacterium | reverse complement strand
GTCCAGGCGGCTGCCGTTGGGCCAGAGGTAGTGGTGGTCGCTGCTGGTGGTGCAGCCGCTCAGGAGCAGCTCGGTGAGGGCCAGCTTGGTGCTCACCCGCACATCCTCGGGCCGCAGCTCCGCCCAGATGGGGTAGAGGATCTTGAGCCAGTCGAAGAGCACCACGTCCTGGGCCGCGGGGATGGCCCGGGTCAGGGTCTGGTAGAAGTGGTGGTGGGTGTTGACCAGGCCGGGGAGCACGATCTTGCCCCGAGCGTCCAGGCGCCGCTCCACCTCCTGGGCCAGCGCCGGCGGCAGCTCCCGGGTGGGGCCCACCCAGGCGATCTCGTTCCCCCGGATCAGCACGCCTCCGTCCGGGATCTCCCGGCGCTGGGCGTCCATGGTGACGAGCATGGTGGCGTTGGCGATGAGGGTGGTGGTCATGGCGGATCCTCGTGGCGATTCTGGCGGTGGCGTGGATGGCGGATCAGCGAGCGCACTCCAGCTGCTGCTCCTTGCAGATGAAGTCCAGCAGCCCTTCGCAGCCGGAGCGCACTAGCTCGAAAGTGTAGTCGAAATTGCCCGTGTAGTAGGGGTCCGGCACGTCCCGCTGGCCGTTGGTCACCGCCGGGTCGGCCAGGTCCAGGAGCAGCAGGAGCTGGCCCCGGAGCCCGTAGCGCCGGGCCATGGCCTCCAGATCCTGGAGGTTGTCCTGGTCCATGGCCACGATGTAGTCGAAGTGGGTCAGATCCCGGGGGCGGATCTGCCGGGCCCGCTGACCGTCAGGGAAGATGTTGTGCTTGCGCAGGACGGCCTGGGTGCCCCGGTGGGGCGGATCCCCCACGTGCCAGCTGCCGATGCCGGCGCTGTCGATCTCGAAGCGGTGGGCCAGCCCCGCCTCCTCCACCAGGGTGCGGAAGATGGCCTCGGCCATGGGCGAGCGGCAGATGTTGCCCATGCAGACGAACAGGACTCGGATGGGCTCGTTCTTCCTGGGCATGGGATCCTCTTCCACTGGGCGCTCGAATGTTGGGCGCTCGGATGTGACTCGACTGATGCAGGCCATGCGGAGGGAACACACCGGGTCGGACAGCAGGGCTAGGCCGGTTCCCCCTGGAGCCAGGTGACGGTGGGGCGCAGGTCCTCCTCCGGGACCATGGCCCGCAGCTCCTCCAGGGTCAGGGGGCGGCCTTTGCCGGCGATGGCCACCAGGGCCGCCTCCATGACGTTGGTGCCGAAGGTGCGGCCCTCCAGGCGAGGGGTGGAGGTGACCAACCCCTGCACGCCCCGGGCTCGCAGGAGCTCCAGGTCTGCCGGGGTGGTGGTGTTGGTGACGATGATCTTGCCGTCCAGGCGGTCGGGCAGGTGCTGCTTGATGTAGTGGAAGTCGTCCGCGATGACCGTGGCCCAGGCGTACCAGCCCTCGAACTTGGGCACGATCTCGGCCTGCTTTTCCCCGGTGGGGTAGAGCCACTCGAAGGGCACCCGGCCCATGATGGGCAGCAGGATCCGGGCCAGCAGGTGCAGGGCCCTCAGGCTGCGGATGGGGATGGGTAATCCCAGGCCGAAGCCCAGGTCCCCGAAGAGCACCTCGTACCCCGCGTCCAGGAAGCTGCGGGCCAGGTCGTAGCGGGCCACGGCCACGCAGATCAGGGCTCGCTTGGGCTGGGGCGAGCTGGGCAGAAGGGCTTCCATGCGCTGGGCCAGGCGACGCTCCACCAGGGCTCGCACGCCGCCGCCGTCCACCACCGGGGTGCGGATGCCCTCCACCACGCTGCGGATGGAGTAGAGGGGGTAGTAGCGGCCGTTCACCGTCAGGCCCAGGTCCGCGCCGCCGAAGCCGAAGGCATCCACCTGGCCGTCCAGCTCCAGGAAGAGCTGGCGCATGCGCCGCCGGTCCCCGTCCGTGCCCCGGCGCTCCAGGATGATGGGCTGGCCCAGCAGGGTGGTTTCCACCCGGTGGTCCCGGCTGCTGCTGCCCAGGCTGATGGAGACGACGTGTTTCATGGCCTCACTCTCACGGCCTCACTCGATGACGCCGGCCATCTTTCCGGCCTGGATGAAGACATCCAGGGCGAAGTCGATGTCCTGGATGGTGTGGGCCGCGGTGACGTTGGCCCGGAGGCGAGAGGTGCCCGGGGGCACCGCAGGGGGCAGGACGGGCAGGACGAAGACGCCGTTCTCCTGGCAGTACTGGGTCATGCGCAGGGTGCGCTCCTCGTCCCCGATGAGGATGGGCACGATGGGGGTGACGGTCTGGCCCGTGTCGAAGCCGGCCTGCTGGAGTCCCTGGATGAAGTGGCGGACGTTCTGCATGAGGATGCGGCTGCGCTCCTGCCCCTCTTCCTCCAGCACGTGGAAGGCCTCGATGATCCCCGCGGTGACGGCCGGGGGCAGGGCCGCGCTGAAGATGAAGGCTCGAGCCGAGTGGCGCAGGAAGTTGATGAGCTTGCGGTCCCCGGCGATGTAGCCGCCGATGCCTGGGAT
>WGCB01000024.1 GCA_015494005.1 Caldilineaceae bacterium | reverse complement strand
GACCAGCGCCTCTTCCAAACGGCGTTCGCCCTCCTTCCGCTCCCCCACGTCCATCAAAACATTGCCCAGATAGCGCAAGGCGGCGCCCTCCATCTCGGTCTGGCTCTCGTGCCTGGCCAGGATGACGGCTCGCTCCAGGGCGCGCCGCGCCCCCGCTCCCTCCCCCCGTTGAGCTCGGCTATAGCCGATCAGGATGTGACCTCGGGTCTCGGTGACAGGATCCCCAAGCTCCCGGGCCCGGGCGATGACGGCGCGGGCGTTTTGGACGGCTTCATCCAGCTGGGCCAGCCGGATGAGCATGTTGGTCCGCTCTGTAAACAGGCGAAGATGCAGCCGGTCCCAGCCCTCGCCCTCCGGATCCTGGGCGGCGAGGGCCTTGGCCTGCTCCATTCCCTCGGCCAGGAGTGACTCGCCCTCAGCCAGAAGCCCCCGGAGCCGATAGAAGCGGGCCAAGCCAGGCAGGCTGGCCTCCAGCCCGGCTAGCTGTCCCTGCTGGAAGGCCGTGCGCCATCCCTTCTGGATGTTGTCGAGCTCCTGGCCCAACCGGGTCACGGCCTGTTGAGCCTGGGCACCGGCCAGGGCCGGGGTCTCCTCAGCCAGAAATGCCAGGTAGAAGCGACTGTGCCGGGTTCGGCTCTCCTCCGCTCCTCCAACCTCGACCAGTCTATGGGCGGCGAACTGAGCCACCAACGGATGGGTGTCGTAGCGGTCCGGACCGATGCTCCGCAGCAACGACTTGAAGCGCAGCTGGGTCAAGAGGAGAGTGGTGGCCCCGGCCACCTGCTGGGCGGCATCCCGGCAGAAGCCACCCCGGAAGACCGTCAGCCGGGCCAGAACCCGCTGCTCTGGTCCGGAGAGGAGACGCCAGGAGTAGGCGAAGGCCGCCTCCATGCTCCGGTGCTGGGGAGGCACGTCCCGTTCCGTGGTGGCAAGCAAGGCCAGATCCGCGGCCAGGGCATCCGCCAACCTGGCCGGTCCCAGTTCGTGGATCCAGGTGGTGGCCAGCTCAATGCCCAGGGGGGTGCCGTCCACCAGGCGACAGATGCGGACCACATGGCCCACGTTTTCCTCTGTGAGCCGGAAGGCCTTATGTCGCCGATAGGCCTGCTCGCAGAAGAGCCGGACTGCCGGGTAGGTCCTCGCCTGGGCTAGCTCGCCTGCCGTGGGCACCGGCAGCCCTCGCAGCAGGAAGAGGTCCTCGGCTCGGACATCCAGGCGTTCCCGGCTGGTGACCAGCAGGGTGGCCTCCGGCGCCTGGTGGAGGATCTGGAGCAGGAATGGAATCAGGCCGTGGTCGTCCGCCCTGGCGTGGCTAGGGTGGATGGGCCCCAGGAGCTGCTCCAGGTTGTCCAGGATCAGGAGCAGATGCCGCTCCCGCAGCGCCTCCAGGATCTGCTGGATCGGGGAGGCCTTTCCCTCCTCGAAGGTGAGGCCCATGGCGTCAGCGATGGCGGTGGGGACCTCATCGACCCGCTCCCGAGAGGCCAGGCTGACGAAGTAAACGCCCTGGACAAAGCGATGTCGGTTTCGCCGAGCGACCTCCACGGCCAGGCGGGTCTTGCCGATGCCACCCGGGCCGACGATGGCGATCAGCCGGTAATCGCCCTCCTGGAGACGACGGTCCAGCTGGGCCAACTCCCCCTCCCGGCCGATGAACGGCGTCAGGTTTTCGGGCAGGTTGTGGCGAGGCTCCCTGTGCGGGCTCATTCCGGCCCGGCTCCTGGAGATCCGGGGCGGCGGATAGCTCCCATTCCGGATCTGCTGTGCCAGCATGATCGTCCTCGCGTCGGGCTCCACGCCCAGCTCCTGGAGCAGGATCCCCTGGCAGGAGCGGTAGGTGGCCAGGGCGGCAGAGCGTTTGCCCTGGCTGGCCAGGAGGCGCATCAACCGGCGGTGGGCCTCCTCCTGGAGAGGGTCCAGCTCGATCTGGCGGCGGGTGTAGCCCATCGCCATTCGGAGCTCCTGGGCCTCCTCGTGGATCTGGGCCAGACGATCCAGCAGCTCGATGGCCTGGATGTGCAGGCGCTCTCGTTGCACCAGCAGCCATTCGTCGAAAGCCGGGCATCCAGGGACGTGGAAGCCGGCCAGGAACTCGCCCTGGTAGAGACCCACGGCCTGGGTCATGGCCAGGCGGCAGGACTGGCAGTCCGAGAGCGCCCCGTGAGCGTGGTCCTCCACGGCGTCCAGATGGGCGTAGAACGCGGCCACGTCCAGCCAGAACCTCTCCGATCTGTTAAACTGCACGCTGGAGCGATTTGCCAGCAGCCGCTTCGGCTCATCGTTCTCCTGGGCCAGTCCCCGGCGTAGGTTGGCCAGGGTGACCCGCAGATTGTTGCGGGCCCGGTCCTGGGGCATGTCCGGCCAGAGCAATCCCAGCAGGGTGTCCCGGAGATGGGCCTGCCGGGCTTCCACCGCCAGGTAGGCCAGGAGCGCCCGGGTTTTCACCCCCTTCAAGGGCAACTCGTTTTGATCGTGCCAGGCTTGCCAGCCACCGAGGAAACGGAGACGGAGATCTTTCACAAGGTTGGTAGTCCAGGGAACAGGGGCATGGAGATGCTCGGGTGGGAACAGGAACAAATGAGCCCAGTGGAACTGTGGGTCGGGAGGATCTCGGGGACAACGCGAGGTATCCGCAGTGCCATTAGCGGAGTATTAATGGAGATTCATTATAGTCGACTCACGTGATTTCGTCGACTTGGCAAAAATCCACACGGACGGGCATCCAGGCCTACCCGGGTCGAGTAGAGGAAATGTGAGGATAGGATGAGCGAAAGGAGGAAATCAACCACCACATACCTCTCTTTTCTGGTACGTCTCTGGCGGACAGACAGCAGCGGGCGCACCTGGCGGGCCAGCCTGGAGGAGGTGGATCCAGCCGGTGGCCGCTACCACTTCACCGATTTGGATGCCCTCTTCGGGTTTCTCGTCGCTGCCATCCGGCCCTCCCAGGATCGACCCGATACCAGCGCGGAGCGGAACCGGCCAGACGATCCTTGCTAAGCCAGAGCCTCGATGAGGAGTGCCCCACCGCATGTCGGTTCGCGAACAGCTCCAGGCCAACGCTTCCTTTGGAGCCAACCCCACTGTTCCCCTCCCCTTTGTCCCCTTCAGCATGAATAACTGTCACACTTATTCATGCTGAAGGGGACAAAGG
>WGCB01000023.1 GCA_015494005.1 Caldilineaceae bacterium | reverse complement strand
GTCCAGGGCCTCCCGCAGGGGGGTGAACCACTGGCCGTTGTAGACCAGCTCCGCGTAGCGCAGGCCCACCTGCTGCTTGTAGTGCAGGGTCTCCTTGTCCAGGCAGAGCTGCTCCAGGGCGGCGTGGGCCTTGTAGAGGATGGTGCCCCCCGGGGTCTCGTAGACGCCTCGGCTCTTCATGCCCACCAGCCGGTTCTCCACCAGGTCCACCCGACCGATGCCATGCTTGGCTCCCAGCGCGTTGAGCTCCTCCAGCAGCCCCACCGGCCCCCGGGCCACCCCGTTGATCCGCTCTGGGATGCCCTGGCGGAAGTAGAGCTCCACGTACTCCGGCTCGTCCGGGGCCTCCTCCGGGTTGGCCGTCCACTCGAACATATCCGCGGGGGGCTCGGTCCAGGGATCTTCCAGGGGGCCGCCCTCGTTGCTCAGGTGCCAGAGGTTGCGATCCTGGCTGTAGATGCGATCCTCCGTGGCCTTCACCGGCACGTTGTGCTCCGCGGCGTAGTCCAGGGCGTCCCGCCGGCCCCGGATGTTCCACTCCCGCCAGGGAGCGATGATGCGCAGCTTGGGGTTCAGGGCCATGACCGTCAGCTCGAAGCGGACCTGGTCGTTGCCCTTGCCTGTGGCGCCGTGGGCCACCGCGTCCGCGCCCTCCATCTCGGCGATCTCCACCATGCGCTTGGCGATGAGGGGCCGGGCCATGGAGGTGCCCAGCAGGTACTCCCGCTCGTAGATGGCCCCGGCCTGCATGGTGGGGAAGACGTAGTCCGTGAGGAACTCGGCCCGCAGGTCCTCCACGTAGACCTTGCTGGCGCCCGAGGTCAGGGCCTTCTCCTCCAGCCCTTCCAGCTCCTCCCCCTGGCCCAGGTTGGCGCAGAAGGCGATGACCTCGCAGCCGTAGTTGTTCCGCAGCCAGGGCACGATGATGCTGGTGTCCAGCCCGCCGGAGTAGGCAAGCACGCATTTCTTGACAGGTGGTTTGGGTGACATGGTTCGGCGTCCTTTCTGGGTGTCGATAGCAATCTGGATGGCAACAAAGAGCGAAAAACAAGTTCGGGCACAAAAAAACGCCACTCGGACGGATCCGATGTGGCGAAGTTGGAAGGGGCTGTTCCATCACAGCAACGACCAGGAGGCGTACAGCGCGCAGCCAGGGCAGGCTAGGTCACGTTCCGTCCGCTGCTCAGCCCGCTTCCAACGGGCTGCCTCCTGGTGCGTGTCATGAAATCGACTCCTCACGGTTCGACTGAATGGCGTGCAGCACAGCTTGGGTACAGGATAGCGCAGCTCCAGGACAAAGTCAAAAACCGGGCCGTTTCAGGGTGCTACCAACGGGTCATCACCATGGGGCCCAAGGGACGCCCGCCCAGCAGGTGAAAATGCACGTGGAAGACCACCTGCCCTGCATGCCGCCCCACGTTGGTGAGGAAGCGGTAGCCGCTCTCCGCGATACCCTCGTCCCGGGCCAGCTTGTTGGTCACCGCCACGATCCGGCCCAGGACCACCCCGTCCTCGTCGCCCATGTCGGCCAGGCTGTCGTAATGGCGGTTGGGCACCACCAGGATGTGGACCGGCGCCCGAGGATTGATGTCCCGGAAGGCGGTGACCAGCTCGTCCTGGTAGAGGATGTCGCTGGGCATCTCCCCCGCGATGATCTTGCAGAAGACGCAGTTGGTGGTCATGCTCCTCCTCGGTCAGGTGGATTGGGCAGGTGAATTGGTCTGCAGACTCTGCGCCAGGGTGTACTGGATGAAGGCCAGGGTGGCGTCCAGCTCGTCCGGCTGGGGCGCCTGGGGCCAGGCCAGAGCCCGCTGGATCAGCCCGGCCCAGGACCGGTCCAGGGTCGCCAGAGCCCAGGCCCCGGCCTCCTCTTTGGAAACCACCTGTCCCGTGGCCAGGGTGTGGAGGGCCCGGCACATGGAGAGGACGGCGAAGGCCTGGTACTCCCGCCGGGCCAGGAAGGCGGGGTCCTGGAGCATGGGCGCCCACCACTCGGCCAGCAGCTCCCGGATGGCACGGCGCAGCTCCTCCGGGCTCACCGGGTCGATCCAGGGACGGATGGACGGGCCGGCCACAGCCATGTCGTGGGTGCGCAGGGTGTGGCGCTGGATCACCCAGTCCCAGCCGTGGCCGGCCTGATAGAAGCGGCCCTCGTTGACGCAGAGGTAGGGCCCGCCCTGGGGATCGTAGCGGCGCAGATCCGCCAGGGGCAGGTAGGAGCCCTCCAGCTTGGGCGCCCACTTCAGGCCACTGGCCGCCAGCTCCCGGTGCATGGCCGTGAGGGCCTCCACCTCTGCCGGGGTGAGCTCCTCCCGGACCACCACGACGAAGTCCACGTCGCTGCGCTGGGGCTGGAAGCCTCCACTGGCCAGGGAGCCGTAGAGGTAGAGGCCCAGGAACTTCGGCCCCAGGATGGCCTCCGCGCCCTCCCGCAGCCGGGCCAGGACCCGGTTCACGTCGGGGAAGGGCATGGGGTGGGTGCTCATCCCACCACCACGTTGACCAGACGCCCAGGCACCACGATCACTTTGCGCACCTGCTTGCCGTCGATCCACTTCTGCACGTTGGGCGAGGCCAGGGCCATCTCCTTCAGGACATCCCGGCTGACGTTGGGCTCCACCACCAGCTTGTCCCGCACCCGGCCGTTCACCTGGACCACCACGGTGACCGCCTCCTCCTTGGCCTTCTCCGGGTCCGCCTGGGGCCAGGCCTGCAGGTGCACGCTCTCCTCGTTGCCCAGGCGATGCCACAGCTCCTCGCTGATGTGGGTGAAGGTGGGGGCCATCAGCAGGACCAGGGTGCGAATGGCCTGCTCCCAGATGGGCGAGCCCACCACCGGGGTCTCCTTGGCTTTGATCAGGGCGTTGTTGAACTCCATCAGCGCGGCCACCATGGTGTTGAAGCGGAAGCCGGCGATGTCCTCGGTGACCTTGATGATGGTCTGGTGCAGCTTGCGCTCCAGGGCCCGCACCTCCTCTGGGGAGGGCTCGGCCGCCACCAGCTCCGGCTTGGGCTCGTCCACCACCACGCTCCAGACCCGGTACAGGAAGCGGTGGACCCCCTCGATGGCGCTGGGATCCCAGGGGCCGCCCTGGTCCCAGGGGCCGATGAACATCAGATAGCCCCGCACCGTGTCCGCGCCGTACTTGGCCACGTACTCGTCTGGGTTGACCACGTTGCCCCGGCTCTTGGACATCTTCTCCCCGTCCGGGCCCAGGATCATGCCCTGGTTGTACAGGCGCAGCATGGGCTCGTCGAAGTCCACCAGCCCCAGGTCCCGCATGGCCTTGGTGAAGAAGCGGGTGTACAGCAGGTGCATGGTGGCGTGCTCGATGCCGCCGGTGTACTGGTCCACGGGCAGCCAGTAGTCGCCCTTGGCCTTCTCCCAGGGCAGGTCGTCCGGGCTCAGGGGCTCTCCGGCCTTCCAGTAGGGGGAGATGTAGGCGTACTGGTACCAGCTGGAGTCCACGAAGGTGTCCATGGTGTCCGTCTCCCGCTCCGCGTCGCCGCCACACTTGGGGCACTTCACGTGACGGAAGCCCTCGTGGTACTTCAGGGGGCTCTCGCCGGTGGGGCGGAACTCCGCGTCATCGGGCAGGCGCACGGGCAGATCCTCGTAGGGGACGGGCACCGTGCCGCACTTCGGGCAGTAGATGATGGGGATGGGCGCCCCCCACATGCGCTGGCGGCTGATCAGCCAGTCCCGCAGGCGGTACTGGACAGCCCGACGTCCCTTGCCTGTCTTCTCCAGCCACTCGATCACCTTGTCGATGGCCTCGGGCAGGGGCGTGCCGTCGAAGGGGCCGCTGTTGATCATGAACCCCTCCTTGGCCGGGTAGGCCTCCTCCAGGGGGCCCGTGTCCCCGTCCGGCCCGGCGATGACCCGGCGGATCTCCAGGCCGTACTTCTTGGCGAACTCGAAGTCCCGCTGGTCGTGGGCCGGCACCGCCATGATGGCCCCGGTGCCGTAGGTCATCATCACGTAGTCCGCGATCCAGATGGGGATGCGCTCCCCGTTCACTGGGTTGATGGCATAGCCGCCGGTGAAGACGCCGGTCTTCTCCTTGTCCGCGGCAGTGCGGGCGATCTCGTCCTTGCGGGCGGCCTCGGCCTTGTAGGCCTCCACCTCCGCCCGGTGCTCCGGCGTGGTCACCTTGTCCACCAGAGGGTGCTCCGGGGCCAGGACCATGAACGTGGCGCCCCACAGGGTGTCGGGCCGGGTGGTGAAGACCACGATGGGGTCCCCGTCCTCGGTGGTGAAGGTCACCTCCGCGCCCTCGCTGCGGCCGATCCAGTTGCGCTGCATGATCTTCACCGGCTCGGGCCAGTCCAGCTTGTCCAGCCCTTCCAGCAGCTCGTCCGCGTACTTGGTGATGCGGAACTTCCACTGGTCCAGCTCCTTCTTGATCACCGGGGTGCCGCAGCGCTCACAGCGCCGCTCCTCGCCCCAGACCTGCTCCCGGGCCAGGGTGGTGTTGCAGCTGGGGCACCAGTCCACCGGGGCCCGTTCCCGGTAGGCCAGGCCGGCGTCGTAGAACTTCAGGAAGAACCACTGGGTCCACTGGTAGTAGCCCGGGTCACAGGTGATCACCTCCCGGTCCCAGGCCCACATGGCCCCCATCTGCTTCAGCTGGCCCCGCATGCGCTCGATGTTGCGGTAGGTCCAGATCTTGGGGTGGATGTTGTGCTTGATGGCCGCGTTCTCCGCGGGCAGGCCGAAAGCGTCGAAGCCGATGGGGAAGAAGACGTTGAAGCCGCTCATGCGCCGCCAGCGAGCCGCGGCGTCGCTGGGGGTCATGGCGTACCAGTGGCCCGTGTGCAGGTCCCCGGACGGGTAGGGCAGCATGGTCAGCGCGTACCACTTGGTCCGCTCCGGGTCCTCCACGGTGCGGTACAGGCCTTCCTCCTCCCAGCGCTTCTGCCACTTGGGCTCGATGGTCTTGGGATCGTACCGGTCGTTCTTGGACCGGCTGTTGGATTGGTTGTTGGGGGTTTTCTGGTCAGACATGATCTCCATCTCCTGTCGGTGGAGGGAACTGCGTGCTCGAAATCGGTTGGAATCGATGCAGGGTCGGCGACTGGTCAGTGTTGTCCGCTGCAAAAGCAGAATCCGCTGCAAAAGCAAAAACGTAGCACGCACGAGTCCCGTCCAGGGAAGATACCGCTCGTTGCGTTCTACGTTTCGAAGGGCGCCCGCATGGGCCGAGCTCCGGGGATGGCCAGGGATCTCGGCGCGGGCTATCTAAGCGCGACAACTCCACCGACAGCGCAGCCGGCCGTCGCGAAGGGGGCAAAAGGGATAGAGAAGTTCGTTCCACTGCGTACAATCGCCATCATGGGGCCATTATAGCACAGATTTCCGGAAAAAGGACAGCCGAAACCACCCCAATTTCTCGCCCCTCGCCGGCCTCACTCATGCCAGTCCAGTTGACCGTCGATGGCCCCGTCCGAGAGGCGCACCACCCGCCCGCTGACCACCTCCACCAGGTAGAGCCCCTTGATGCCCCCAAAGACGATCCAGCGCCCATCCCGGGACCAGGCCGGGGTGGGGTGGTCCTCGTAGATGGCCGTGAGCCGCCGAGGCAGTCCCCCATCCACC
>WGCB01000022.1 GCA_015494005.1 Caldilineaceae bacterium | reverse complement strand
CAGCCCTTGTCGTCCCGCACGTCCTGCTGGGTGATCCAGGAGTCCACGTCACAGAAGCCGCAGCCGGCCCCAGCCCAGGCGTCGCCGCTCAGGTCCAGGGCGTTGCTGCCGAAGTCGTTGTCCAGCTGCAGGGTGACGCTGGCCTTGACCGCGGCCACGCACAGGGCCTTGCCCGTGGCATTGACCCCCAGGCGCACGCCCCAGGCGGTGTTGGGCTGGCCCACCTCGGTGAAGACCCAGAAGGCCACCTCCCCGCCGCCGCTGATGCGCACGCCGGGACAGCTCCCCGCCAAGTCGAAGATGACGATGTTGTTGGCGTAGAGCTGCATGTACGCGCCCTGGATGAGCATGCCTGGGTCCGGGTCCATGGCCGCCATGACATCGCCGTACTCCGCGGCCAGCACCGGGCTGCTCGGGTCCAGCCGTCCGAAGAGGAAGGCCCCACCCACGTTGATCTTGCCGATGTTCTCCAGCTCCACCCACAGGTCCAGGCTGGCGCCCACGTAGAGGAGCACGATCTCGCCCTGAGGATCTGGGTTGCCCGGCGTCGGGGGATCTTTGTCCACAGTGAAGCCAGCCACCGCGCCGGCCTTGTCCACCGTGGCGGCCTGGGTCTCGATGTCGTAGAGGGTGACGCCCCCCTCGATGCCGTAGCCCAGACCGTCCAGGCCGAAGAGCAGGCGCATGTCCGCGTCCAGGCGCACGTCCAGGTCCGCCATGGTGGTCTGCAGGTCCCGGACGTTCAGGTAGACTGCGCCGTCCGGGTCCCACTCCATGGAGAAGTCCCCGGCCAGCAGGGTCTTGGAATCGGGGCCGCTGGGCTCCGCGTCGAAGACCGTGACGTAGGCGTCGGTCTGGAGCAGGTCCAGCTCCCCACCGATAACCCGGCCGTCGCTGTCGGTGACCGGGCGGATGGTGGCGTCCCCTCGCACCCACTGGAGCTGCAGGGGCGACTTGTCCAGCTTCTGCTGGAAGAGGGGCAGGCCGATGTGGATGTCCGCGAAGGCGCCGTCGGTGAGCCAGTCGGAGACGATGCCTCCGTGGGCCTCGGCCTTGGCGTCCACGTCGTCGATGAGGGTGCGGTAGTCGTCGAAGCCCTCCTGCTTGGCCAGGTACGCGGCCAGCTTGGCCTCCAGCTCGCAGTCCCAGCCGGAAGCGAAGAGGCTGAAGAGAGGCCCGTTGTCGCCCCCGCTGCTGGAGCACCAGTCCAGGAAGCGTTGTTCCAGCTCCGCGCGGGAGCCCGCGGGGCTGTTGCCGGGCAGGGTGACCCAGGCCTCGTCCGCGGCCAGGAACATGCCCGTAGCCGAGGGGAAGCCGAAGAAGATGCGCTCGCTGCTTGGCTCCACCACCAGGGAATTGGGGATCTCCGCGATGGTGACCTCCGCGATCCCCCCCGAGACCTGGTCCCCGATGCTGATGTCTCGCCCGTCAGATGTGGCCAGACCCACCCAGCGACTGGCAGTGCCCGCGGCCTGGGACTGGGCGTAGAGCAGCTCGTACTGGAGTTGGAAGTCCAGCGCGGGGCTGAAGACATGCTCGGCAAGGGGCCGGCGGTCGAAGCCCACGTAGGGGTGCACACCCAGCAGGTACATGTGATCCGCGTTGGGGTCTGTGGCCTCACCGAAGAAGGGCAGATAGACCCCCGCGGTGAGCTCCACGAAGCCGCCCTCCAGGCCAGGCGTGGCCGTGCAGCCGCTCTCCTGGGGCAGGCAGGGCGGGGTAGCCAGGGTAACCTGCTTGTCCCAGCCCGGTTTCTCCCGGGTGGAGCCACCGTTGCCGTAGTTGCTCAGGCGCAGATCCTGGAGCACCACGTAGAAGTCGTCCACGGTGTAGACCGTGTCCTCCGGGTAGACCTCCCCGTCGTGGGGCGTGCCGTCCGGGTTGAAGGCCAGGGCCATCTCCGCCAGGGGGTCGCTGGCGTTGCCGTCCAGGCGGCCCAGGTTGGCGATCTGGGCCTCCAGCTCGATCCAGAGCTTGTCCGCGCTGTCGAAGAAGACGGCCCAGGGGACCACCGTGACCTGCCAGTAGTCCAGGTCCTCCTCTTTGGGCAGGAGGGCGCCGCCCACCGCGCAGCCGGCCTCGTCCAGCAGGAGCTGGTCGAACTCGAAGATGGCCTCCGCAGGGTAGGGCAAGTAGATCTTGCCGCCCGATGCGCTGTCGTGGGGCCAGTTGCTCAGCCAGCTCTGGGCGAAGCGACTGAAGCGGAACTGGTAGTCGGCCAGGGTCACCGGCAGGTCGTTGGCCGGCTGCATGTCCACCACGCCGCTGACGCCGCTGCGCCGCACGTAGAGGTCCACGTCGCTGGTCCCGGTGAAGGGGAAGGCCAGGGGCGACGGGGCCTGTCTCTTAT
>WGCB01000021.1 GCA_015494005.1 Caldilineaceae bacterium | reverse complement strand
TTCACCGGCTCCGGCGGCTGCGCCACCTGCCACACCGGCCTCACCGACGCCTCGGGGACGGATGTCTCCATGCCCACGGACTGGCGCTCCACCATGATGGCCAACGCGGCCAAGGACCCCTTCTGGCAGGCCAAGGTCAGCGCGGAGGTGGCCCGGCATCCGGCCCTCCAGGCCACCATCGAGGAGAAGTGCGCCACCTGCCACATGCCCATGGCCCGCACCCAGGCCCTGGTGAATGGCAGCCCGGTGGCCATCCTGGGGGACGGCTTCCTGAGCCCGGGCAACAGCCTGCACCAGGCGGCCATGGACGGGGTTTCCTGCACCCTCTGCCACCAGATCCAGGACCAGGATCTGGGCCAGCCGACCACCTTCAGCGGCCACTATCCCATCGACACCAGCACCAACCCGCCGGACCGGCCCATCTTCGGCCCCTACCCGGACCCCTTCCAGCGGGCCATGCGCAACATGGTGGGTTTCACCCCGGTGCAGGGGGCCCAGATCGAGAAGTCGGGCCTGTGCGCCACCTGCCACACCCTCTACACCCCCTACGTGGACGGGGACGGCAATGTGGTGGGCCAGTTCCCCGAGCAGACCCCCTACCTGGAGTGGGAGGCCAGCGACTATCGGGACGGCGGGAGCCAGGCCCAGAGCTGCCAGGGCTGTCACATGCCCCAGGCGGACGGGGCCGTGGTCATCGCCACCCAGCCCCGCAACCTCCCTGCCCGCAGCCCCTTCTTCAAACACTTCTTCGTGGGGGGCAACAGCTTCATGCTGGCCATCTTCCGGGACAACGTGACGAACCTGGGGCTCACCGCGTCCTCCCAGCAGTTCGACACCACCCGATCCCGCACCCTGGAGCAGCTCCAGGAACGCACAGCCCAGCTGGCCTTCACCACTCTGGAGCAGACAGACCAGGTCCTCACCGCCACCCTGCAGGTCACCAACCAGGTGGGCCACAAGTTCCCCTCCGGCTACCCCTCCCGCCGGGCCTGGCTCCACCTGACCGTGCGGGACGGCCAGGGCCAGCCGATCTTCGAGTCCGGGAAACCCCTGGCCGATGGCCGCATCCAGGGGAACGACGCGGACCTGGACCCGACCACCTACGAGCCCCACTACGACCGCATCACCCAGGCAGACCAGGTGCAGATCTACGAGCCGGTGATGCAGGACACGGACGGCCAGGTGACCTACACCCTGCTGCGGGCCGCCCGCTACGTGAAAGATAACCGTCTGCTGCCGGCCGGCTTCGACAAGGGCTCCGTGGAGCCGGACATCCAGGCCCAGGGCCAGGCAGCCCAGGACGCCAACTTCGTCGGGGGTGGCGACCAGGTCACCTATGCCCTGGACGTGAGCGGACAGACCGGCCCCTTCACCGTCCAGGCGGAGCTCCTCTACCAGAGCCTGGCCTACCCCCACGCCCAGGATCTCTTCCAGGAGAGCACCTCCCTGGTGACGCGCTTCCAGGAGCTGTACCAAGCCGCGGACAAGGCTCCAGTGACCGTGGCCAGCGTCACCGGGGTGGCGCAGTGAGCCAGGCCGAAATCCGGGAGCACACCCGGCCATTTTCGCGCAGTTGACACGGTCGGGGGCCGATGCTAGAATTTGTCAGACCAATCCTTCCCCCACTTTTTGCTGTTCTCCAATCAACTTTTCCTACCTTCTCTCCTGCTTCGATTCGGAGTCGAATGTGTCCATCGTAAAGGCCGAGATTCGGCCTGGCGCCTATTTTGATTCTGTGGTTTTGATGCAGCTTCAACGGGCCCTGGCCGACCTCCCAGGCGTGGAGGACGCGGGTGTGGTCATGGGCACCGAGGCCAACAAGGAGCTCCTGGAGCAGAGCGGCCTGCTCGCGCCGGCGATCCAGGCGGCCAAGGCCGACGACCTGGTCATCGTGGTCCGGGCCCAGGACGAGGCCACCGCGGAGGAAGCCCTGGCCCAGGTGGATCAGTTGCTGACCCGTCGGCGCTCCACTCTACAGCAGGCCTACCGTCCCAAGAGCCTGGCCGGGGCCGCGGAGATGCTGCCGGACGCCCGCTGGGTGCTCATCTCCGTGCCTGGGCGCTACGCGGCCGGCGTGGCCCGGGACGCGCTGAACCTGGGCAAGAACGTCTTCCTCTACAGCGACAACGTCCCCTTGAACGACGAGATCGGCCTGAAAGAGCAGGCCAAAGCCCAGGGGCTCCTGGTCATGGGACCGGACTGCGGCACCGCGCTGGTGAACGGCGTGGGGCTGGGCTTCGCCAACCGGGTGCGCCGGGGCCCCATCGGCGTGGTGGGCGCGTCGGGCACCGGGCTGCAGCTGGTCACCGCCCGCATCCACCAGCTGGGCAGCGGCATCACCCACGGCCTGGGCACCGGGGGCCGGGATCTGTCCGAGGCGGTGGGGGCCATCACCGCCCGCCAGGGGCTGGATCTCCTGTGCCGGGACCCGGAGACCCGGGTCATCCTGCTCATCTCCAAGCCCCCGTCCCCGGCCGTGGCGGAGAGCCTCCTGCGCCTGGCTCGGCTCACGGGCAAGCCGGTGGTGGTGAACTTCATCGGCTACCAGGCCCCCGCGGCCCAGGAGGGCAACCTGCGCTTCGCCGCCACCCTGGACCAGGCCGCGGCGCTGGCCGTCCAGCTGGCGGAGCAGGCCCCCGGCCCGGCGGAGGCCCCGGCCTCATCCCCCAGCCTGCCCTTCGCGCCGGGCCAGCGCTACCTGCGGGGGCTCTTCTCCGGCGGCACCCTGGCCTACGAGGCCCTGCTCATCCTCCAGGACTACCTGGGGACGGTGCACTCCAACGCGCCCTTGCCCGGCGGTCCCAAGCTGGAGAACCCCCACGAGAGCCAGGGGCACACCATCGTGGACCTGGGCGAGGACGAGTTCACCGTGGGGCGGCTGCACCCCATGCTGGACAACGACCTGCGCATCCGGCGCCTGCTCCAGGAAGCCGAGGACCCGGAGACCGCGGTGCTCCTCCTGGACGTGGTGCTGGGCTACGGCGCCCACCCGGACCCGGCCAGCGAGCTGGCGCCGGCCATCGCGGAAGCCCGCTCCCGAGCCCAGGCCGGGGGCCGTCACCTGGAGGTGGTGGCCGTGGTGGTGGGCACGGACGAGGATCCCCAGGACCGGGAAGCCCAGATCCAGCGGCTCACCGAGGCCGGGGCTCGGGTGGAGAGCAGTAACGAGGCCGCGGTCCGGGCTGTGGGCGAGCTGCTCCGCCCCCTGGACAACCCCAGCGGCCTGCCCCCCGTGGATCTGGCCGTGCTCCAGGAGCCCCTGGCCGCCATCAACGTGGGGCTGGAGAGCTTCACCGAGAGCCTCCTGGCCCAGGAAGCGCCGGTCATCCACGTGGACTGGAAGCCCCCGGCCGGCGGCAACGAGCGGCTGATGGGGATTTTGGCAAAGATGAAGGGGAAGTAAAAAGGACGACGGACGAAAGACGGCAGACGGTAGTCGTTGAGTGGTAAAGCGGATCCCATGGCTGCTTAGTCACTGACACCGATCCGGACTCGACGGAAGATCTCATCTGACCGACCGATCGCGTCCGTCTTCCGTCCATCGTCTTCCGTCCAACATCTTCCGTCCCATTCAATCAAGAAAGGACTTGAACCACCTATGCCCATTGATATCGACAGCGCCAACGCCAACGCGGTGGAACGCATGATGGAGGCCCGGCCTGTGCTGGTGGGGCTGGCCACGGCCCGGGACGTGATCCCCGGCATGGCGGAGGATCTCCTGCTC
>WGCB01000020.1 GCA_015494005.1 Caldilineaceae bacterium | reverse complement strand
CCACCTACCTGGACAGCTCCAAGGCCAGGCGGGATCTGGGCTGGGAGCCCCAGGTCAGCCTGGAGGAGGGCCTGCGCCGCACGGTGGAGTGGTTCCGGGCCCAGCTGGCCCAGGGCTAATCCGGGCTTTTTTCGCTTCGCACGCCTCCCGGGATGGGGATCCCCGGGAGGCATTTTCGCGCCCGGGCCGGAACTTTTCCAGCCGAGGATGCGTCGCAAGAGCGAGAGGCCGTGCTATACTGGAGCCACGCAGGCCCGGATCCACGGCCCGTGACGCCACTTCCCGAAGGAGGGATCCCGCCATGCCCAGATGGATTGTCCCCTTGTTCGCCGTCCTTGCCCTGACCCTGAGCGCCTGCACCGTGACCGCCCCGCCCCCAGCCACGCCACCGGAGGGTACGCCTGTGACCGCCGAAAGCCAGTCCGAAAACGCCCAGCCAGAAGAACCCCGTCCAGGGCTGACCCCCCAGTCCCTGGAGCCATCCCAGATCATCCAGGGGGAGGAGAAGCCCACGCCCGTCACCCCCGGCCCAGGCCAGCCGGACCTGACCCAGCTGCCCCAGGTGGCTCAGGCCAAGGCGGATCTGGCCCAGCGTCTGAAGATCCCGGAGGAGGCCATCCAGGTGGTGCGGGTGGAGGAGGTGATCTGGCCGGACGGCAGCCTGGGCTGTCCCCAGCCGGGGATCGAGTACCCCCAGGTGCCTCAGGATGGCCTGCGCATCGTCCTGGAGGTGGAGGGCGAGCGCTACGAGTACCACAGCGGCGGCACGCGCGCCCCTTTCCTCTGTGAGCAGTGACGGATATGAACCGGGACAGGTGTGAGCCGTGATGGGCTGACAGCCCCAGGAGATCCACGCGAAAAGGCGGGCCAGAGCGTTCTGGCCCGCCTTTTTGGTTACAGAAAACCTCGAATCACGGGTGCGGATTGGCCTAGAGGGCCCTCGCTCCTAGCGGGTCACCTTGCCGTTGAAGCAGGCGATGCTGGTCCCGAAGAAGATGGGGCTCTCCAGCTCTGCACAGTTCTGGTAGGCGCCCTTCTTCACGCCCTTGGCGTCGAAGGTGATGACGTGGGCCTCGCCCGGCGCACCCGGCGTGGAGAAGACCTTGATCTCGTCCGCGGGGGTCGGCACGGCGCCGAACTCCGCACCGGAGTTGCCGAACTTGTTCTCCGCGCCCACGGTCAGGCCGTCCACGGTGCCATCGCCGTCCACCCGGGCGTAGACCATGCTGATGTCCTCCACGCCGCTGTTGGTCTCGATCCAGATCTGGAAGGTGTAGGCGTCGGTGCCGCCGAACTCGGGCACGTCCTCCCACTCCAGCACCAGCCAGGTCTTCACCCCGTCCGTCAGGGAAGCCACGTAGAAGTTGCCACCCGCGTTGCCGTTCAGGTCCGTCCAGAAGGGTGCGATGACGTTGTTGGGTCGAGCCGGATCCGGCAGGCTCTGGGGCACGAAGGTCACGTCCGAGCTGGTGCCACCGCCCACCACCGCATAGCCGTTGCTGACCATGCCGATGCGGGTCCAGGTTTCCCCGGCGAAGACGAAGGGATCCGTGTTGAAGTTGACGATGGTCTCGTCGCCCACGCCGCCGATGGGAGCCACACCCAGGCTGGCCAGGGAGACGTAGCCGTAGGGCGAGCTGCCAGAGGCCACGTTCACGATGGGCGGATCCGCGCCTTCCACGGTGCCGCTGAAGTGGATCTCCTTGGAGCTCACCTCGGTGGCGCCGCTGACGCTGCCCGGGACCAGCTCCAGCTGCTTGGGCAGCACGTCCCGCACATCCACGGTGGCATCGTCGAAGGAGTTGTTGACCACCGTGATGGTGCAGGTGGTAGTGTCCCCCTTGGCGATGGTGCCGGGGTCACAGCTCTTCTCCATGCTGATGTCCGGCTCCCGCCGCACGATGGTGATGGGGAAGTGGAGCTGCTTGCGGCCGCTGCGCATGGTCACGGTGGCGTGGCGCACCTCGCCGATGGGCACGTTGCGGGCATCCACGGTGATGTCGAAGGTGGCGTCCCCGTCCCCAGGCACGGTGATCTTCTTGGGCACGGTGACCTTCACATCGTCCGGCGCATCCACCCGCAGCCGCCAGACCGAGCGCTTGGAGGTGGTGTTGTGGACCGTGCGCTGGACGGTGACCCGGCCCGGCATGACCGGCACGTAGAGGCTGGGGTAGTTGGCGTTCCAGAGCTCGTTCTCCAGGGCCCGGTAGTTGTCCGCGGTCTCGTCGAAGGTGATGCCCGGGTTGCCCGCCTTGCGCAGGTCCACCCGGCCGGAACCGTAGTCGAAGGGATCCGCGGGGGTCTCCCCATCCTCCTTGAAGACGTTGCGGGTCTTGGCCGTGGTCATCAGGGCCGACTTGATCTGGCCCGGTGTCCAGTCCGGATGGATGGCCTTGATCATGGCCGCCGCGCCCGCGATGTGGGGGCTGGACATGGAGGTGCCCTGGATGGACTGGAAGAGCTCACCCGGCAGGCCGCCACTGATGTCGGAGGGCATGGGTGTGTGCCCGGCCAGGATCTGCACGCCCGGCGCGGTGATGTCCGGCTTGCTCACGCCCAGGGTCTGGCCCGGCCCACCCCGGGAGCTGAAGGCCGCCATCACGTCCGGCTGGACCAGGGTGGCTTCGCCCTGGGTGAAGGTGCCCATCACGCCGGTGTGGCTGTCCATGAAGTCCAGGAGCTCCTGGCCGCTGTCCGCCTCCAGGTGCACGCTGGGGATGAAGTGGTTGTCCGTGGCCAGGCCCTGCATGACCGGGTTGTAGAGCAGCATGCCGCCCGCGCCGCCCTGGGCCACGTTGTAGCTCTTGGCCACCCGGGCGATGACACCCCGGCGGCAGATGACGATCTCGCCGTTGAAGGTGCCGGCCGGCAGAGGATTCAGACAGAGCTCCTCGCCCGCGGGCGGGAAGACCACCGGCGTGGGCGTGTCGATGCCGTGGGTGACGGAGGCGCCCTTCAGGGTCAGGGTGTCGCCGTTGTCCGCGGTCAGGGTCACGGTGCTGATGAAGTGGCGGGGCGACGTGCTGGCCGCCACGGTGGTCACCCAGGGGCCGCGATGGGCCACGGTGTCCGGCCCAGGACCGGAGTTGCCGGCCGAGGCCGCCACGAAGACGCCGGCCTCGTAGGCGTCCAGGAAGGCCAGCTCCGAGATGCTGGAGTAGGGAGAAGAGCCGCCGCCGATGGAGAAGTTGATCACGTCCACCCCATCCAGGATGGCCTGATCCACGGCCGCGGCGGAGTCACTGAGGAAACAGCCGGCCGCGCCACAGACCTTGTACATGATGACGTGAGCCCGGGGGGCGATGCCGGAGACCAGGCCCCGGGGGATGCCGAAGATGTTGGCTGGCACGCCCGCGTTGCCAGCTGCCGTGCTGCTGGTGTGGGTGCCGTGCCCCTCGTCATCCCGAGCGGAGCGGAACTCGCCCGGTCCCAGAGGCGGACCGAAGAGCTCGTAGGTGTCCATGAAACGGTACGCGCCGATGAGCTTGTTGTTGCAGGTGAAGGGAACATCTCCCGGCACGGAGCTGCCGAACTCACAGGCGTAGGGGCCGCCCGGAGGGGCCGGATAGGGGATGCCCAGGGGATCCGGGTCGGCGAAGGAGGGGTGCTCCGGCCAGACGCCCGTGTCCAGGACGCCCACGATCACGCCTTCGCCTGCCTTGGGGAGGCCGCCCGCCTGTCGCCAGGCCGCGGGCGCGCCGATGAAGATGGGGGTCACTTCCGTGGCCGGCTGGACGAGTTCGTCCACGTAGACCCGCTTCACTCCCGGCAGGTTGGAGAGGGCCGCCACCTGGCTCTCGGGCACCAGCATGGAGACGCCGTTGAGGGCGGCCTTGTAGCGGTGCACCACGGTGGCGTTCAGCCCGGCCTTGTTGACCGTGGCCTCGAAGCGGCTCTGCTCCTGGGCCAGGTAGTCCATGTAGAGCTGGGCCTGGGGCGCATCCGCGTCGATCTTGGCCTGTCCCAGGACCTGGGGCGCAGTGGCCGGCAGCCCGGGGATGTCGCCGTCGTAGGTGGCCAGGGGCTCGCTCTCCAGCTGGACGATGACGCTGACCAGAGGCTCACCGGCCGCTGAGACGCCAGTGGCGCCAGATTTGCGCACCGCGCGCTCCGCAACGGACTGAGGGGTAAGGCTCTCCGTGGCGTTCAGTCCGGCAGGGGGCTCTTCGTGGGGGCCAGGCCCGGGC
>WGCB01000019.1 GCA_015494005.1 Caldilineaceae bacterium | reverse complement strand
TTCATGTCCGATGAGCTTCGTGTCACTGAGCTGAGCCCCAACGGGGCCGAGAGCAACACACTCCTCCAGGTGGAGAACCTGAAACTGTACTTCCGCACCACTCGGGGCGTGGTCCAGGCCGTGGACGGGGTCAGCTTCGAGCTGGCCCGCAACGAGGCCATGGTCATCCTGGGGGAGTCGGGCTGCGGCAAGACCTCCCTGGCCCGGGCCCTGCTGCGCCTGCTGCCCCGGAACGTGGAACACTTCGGCGGCAGCGTGCTCCTGGATGGCCAGGAGCTGGTTGGGATGAGCGAGGAGGAGTTCCGCCAGGACATCCGCTGGCTGCGCATCTCCTTCGTGCCCCAGGCCGCCATGAACGCCCTGAATCCGGTGCTGCGGGTGGGAGATCAGGTGGCGGAGCCCCTCATGGAGCACGTGGGCATGGGCAAATCCCAGGCCCTGGAGCAGGCCGCGGCGGCCTTCCGCAACGTGGGGGTGCCGGTGGACTTCCTGGAGCGCTACGCCTTCGAGCTGAGCGGCGGGATGCGCCAGCGGGTGGCCATCGCCATGGCCATGGTCACCAACCCGGCCCTGATCCTCCTGGACGAGCCCACCTCTGCCCTGGACGTGCTGACCCAGGCCAACATCATGAACGTGCTCAAGCGCATCAAGAAGGAGCACGACACCAGCTACATCCTCATCACCCACGACATTGCCACCTCCAGCGAGCTGGCGGACCGGGTGGCGGTGATGTACGCGGGGCAGATCGTGGAGGTGAACGACGCGGAGCACTTCTTCCGGATCCCCTTCCACCCCTACGCCCAGGGGCTGATGGCCAGCGTGCCCCGGATCCGCCAGAAACAGGAACCCACCTTCATCCCCGGGCAGCCGCCCAGCCTGCTGAACCCGCCCACGGGCTGCCGTTTCGCGGAGCGCTGCCCGGCCCGCTTCGAGAAGTGCAGCCAGGAGCCGCCGGTCTACGAGGTGGGCCCGCGCCAGCTGGTCAAGTGCTGGCTCTACGAGAACGAGACCAAGCCGGTGGTGCTGCACGAGACCCTGGCCTGAGGGTTGTCTGCCCGCCCATCATCCATCCGATTGATTTGTAGAGAACTGGACTGAGAACCACCATGAGCACCCAAATCGACCAGAACGCCCAGACCGAGGCCGAAGTGGCTGTGGCCGCCCCATCCCAGGACGGCAAGCCGCCCCTGCTCCAGGTGAAGGACCTGCACACCTGGTTCGAGCTGCGCCGCTGGGGCTTCGGCCACGCCGGCTACGTCCGAGCCGTGGATGGGGTCAGCTTCGAGCTGCGGGCTGGGGACGCCATCGCCGTGGTGGGGGAGAGCGGCTGCGGCAAGTCCAGCCTGATGAAGACCATCCTGGGCCTGCACCGCCCCACCAAGGGCGAGGTGATCTTCGAGGGCAAGAGCCTGAGCCAGCTGGACCGGGAGGGCATGCGCTGGTACCACTCCCAGGTGGGCTACGTGCAGCAGGACCCCTTCGGCGCCCTGCCGCCCTTCATGAGCGTGCGGCGCATCCTGGAGGAGCCCCTGATCGTCAACGGCGTGCGCAGCCGATCCGAGCGGCTGGACCGGGTGCGGGAGGTGATGGAAGAGGTGCGCCTGCTGCCCGTGGGCGACTTCCTGAACAAATTCCCCCACCAGCTCAGCGGCGGGCAGCAGCAGCGAGTGGTCATCGCCCGGGCCATGATCCTGCGCCCCAAACTCATCGTGGCCGACGAGCCCGTCTCCATGCTGGATGCCTCGGTGCGGGTGGAGATCCTGCGTCTGCTCCAGAGCCTGCAGCGCTCCCACGACATCGCCCTCATCTACATCACCCACGATCTCTCCACTGTGCGCTACTTCGCCCGTCGGGTCTTTGTAATGTACGCGGGGAACCTGATCGAACAGGCGGAGGTGGACGAGCTCCTGCGGGAGCCCATGCACCCCTACAGCCAGGCCCTCCTCTCCGCCATCTCGGACCCGGATCCTCGCAACGCGCACGTCTACCGGGATGTGCCGCCGGGCGAGCCGCCCAGCCTGGTGAACCCACCCGCGGGCTGCCGCTTCCACCCTCGCTGCGCCCAGCGGGAAGAGGGCCTGTGCGATGTAGACGTGCCCCCAGATTTCGAGCCGGTGCCTGGTCACTTCACCAAGTGCTGGCTCTACCGATGACCTCTGGAGGGATCATGGGCGGTCCGTTTTCGCCTGGGCGTCTGATCGCACTGGGTGTCCTGCTGCTGGTGCTGGGCGTGGTGGGGCCGATGTTGATGGTCATCGGCCTGCTGGAATCCACGTTTCTCCTGAACGGAGCCAGCTTCGTCGCCTCCTCCATCGGCCTCTTCCTGGGCATGCTGGGCGTGGCCATGCACAGTGGCCGGCGCCGCTCCTGAGCGTCCCCAGCCCGTCTCACCCCGGCGTCCTCCTTCCCACAAACGGCTGTGCCGGCCATCCGGCCACAAATGTGGCGGATTTGCGCGCCCGTTGACAGAAATGCAGCAAGATGCTACCATGCAGACGGCTTTCCCCAGTGTGCGGACATCCCCTCGATTTTCGACCCTGGCGGTCCTGGCCATCCCTTTTCCCCCACCGAGTTTTTCTGTCGAACGTCTGTGTTGTTCCCTCCCTGATCGCCTTTCCATGCTCTCCTTCTGCGAGGGGCTTCCCCGTGCTGGAAGACCTCTGCCCGGCAGGTGAGCTGGTGAGGTGTCCCGTCCATTCCACCCATCGTTCAAGTTTCTTTTCGTGGTCCGTCCACGAATCCAACCCCACCAACGGAGGACGAAAAACATGAATCACAAACGGCTCACCCTGCTGGCGGTCCTGCTGATTGCTGCCTTAGTTCTGGCAGCGTGCCCCCAGCCCACCCCCATCGTGGAGACGGTCAAGGAGACGGTGGTTGTCACCGAGGTCGTGAAGGAAGTGGTGGAGAAAGAAGTCGTGAAAGAAGTGGTGGTCACCCCCACCCCGCCACCTCCCAAGAAGGGCGGCGTCTTCGTGGAGGGCTCCAGCGCGGACGCCTCCATCCTGAACCCCATCCTCTGGGCCGACTCGGCCAGCTCCCGGGTGGGCGGCTGGTTCTTCCCGAGCCTCTTCGGCACGGATCCCTTCAGCGGCGCGGTGGTGCCCACGGAGATGGCCGAGAGCTGGGATGTCTCTGAGGACGGCCTGACCTGGACCTTCCACCTGCGGGATGGCGTGGTCTGGAGCGACGGCGAGCCGGTGGACGCGGCGGACTTCAAGTACACCTACGACGCCATCGCCAGCGACAACGTGGAGACGCCTCGCAAGTCCAACGTGGAGGGCATCGAGAGCATCGAGGTACTGGATCCCCTGACCATCCAGGTGACCTTCAAGGAGGTCAAGTGTGATGGCCTGCTGGATCTGGGCCTGGGCTGGCTGCCCAGCCACCTCTACGCAGAGGACTTCAGCGACATCATGGAGAACGAGTACAACGAGGCGCCACCCGTGAGCGCCGCGGAGTTTGTCTTCAAGGAGTGGGTGCGGGACGACCACGCCTCGGTGGTGCGCAACGACACCTTCTGGAAGGGCGCCACCAACATGGATGGCTGGATCTACAAGGTGGTGCCGGACGCTGGCGCTCGCCTGGCCCAGCTCCAGACCGGCGAGCTGGACATGATCGGTCTGCAGCCGGAGCAGCTGACCACGGTGGAGCTGGACCCCAACCTGAACGTCTACAAGTTCAAGGATGACGGCTACAGCTACATCGCCCTGAACCAGGCCAACCCGGAGAATCCCCAGCCTGGCCGGGACGAGGAAGGCAACCTGATCGAGCAGGATCCCCACCCCATCCTGGGCGACATCAACGTGCGCAAGGCCATCGCCCATGCCCTGGACTACGACACCATCATCAGCAAGGTCTACCTGGGCCAGGGCTACAAGCTGGCCGCCAACGTGCTGCCCGCGGTGGAGTGGGCCTACGATCCCACCATCCAGCCCTACGATTACGACACCGAGCTGGCCGCCCAGATCCTGGAAGAGGCCGGCTGGGTGGACAGCGACGGCGACGGCGTCCGGGAGAAGGACGGCAAGACCCTCTCCTTGACCCTGGTCACCAACGCCGGCAACACCACCCGGGAGGACCTGGGCGTGCTGGTGAAGGATCAGCTGGACAGCATCGGCTTCGACATCAACTTCGAGGCCATCGAGTTCGGCACCCTGGTGGAGCAGCTCCTGGGCCAGACCTTCGACATGGTCATCATCGGCTGGACCGGCCTGGGCACGGACCCCAACGACGACGCCTTCTGGCACTCCCGGTTCGACCAGCCAGGCAGCGGCTTCAACTTCGTCAGCTACCAGAACCCCAAGATCGACGAGCTCCTGGAGAAGGGCGTCTCCGTGCCCGGCTGTGCGCCGGAGGATCGGGCTCCCTTCTACAAGGAGATCCAGCAGATCATCCACGACGACATCCCCTACGTCTTCGTCACCGGCTCCGTGGGCAACATCGGCTACAGCAACCGCTGGGACGGCATCAACCCGGGCCCCTGGAGCTTCTACCACAACATCAACCAGTGGACGCTGAAGGACTGACGGTCCGCCAGTGGCCTCTCCGCTGACTCAGTGAACCCGGAGCGCGTGGATGGTGATGGCCGCCATCCACGCGCTCTTTGTTCCAGGGATCGGAACCCCGGGATGAAGGCCCCGGGATGAGGGCTACCGGGCAGACGCTCCCGCTCTGAAAGTTCCGTCACAATTCGCTGGATGCTCCTGTGGTAGTTTATAATGGTCGGCGCCTGCACCCTGTGATTGCACCCTTTCTCCCACTGGCCTGAGAGGAACTCGCTGCTATGTTTCGTTACGTCCTTCGCCGTCTTCTCCAGGCGATCCCCACCCTGCTGGGGGTGAGCGTCATCAGCTTCGTCCTGGTCAACTCCACTCCGGGTGACCCCATCCTCATCCGCACCTTCGACCCCAACATCACCCAGGAGACCCGGGAGATCATGCGCCAGCAGCTGGGGCTGGACCAGTCTCTGCCCCTGCAGTACTTCCGCTGGTTCACCGGCTACATGATCCGCCCCGGGGACGTGGTGGCGCAGTTTGAGACCGATAGTGTGAGCTGCCGCTACGTCGCGCCCATCGGGCAGACCGTCTGCGACACCGGCGGGGGCATCATTCGGGGCAACCTGGGCACCAGCATCTCCACTAAGCAGCCCGTCTGGGATCGCATGGTGGAGCGCATGCCCGCCACCCTGGAGCTGGGGGTGGCCAGCCTCTTCCTGACCCTGCTCCTGGGGGTGCCCCTGGGCGTGCTCAGCGCGGTGAGGCAGGGCTCCTGGTTCGACAACGCGGTGCGCTTCCTGGCTGTGGTGGGCAACGCGGTGCCCGCCTTCTGGCTGGGCATCATGCTCATCTTCCTCTTCGGCGTCTACCTGGGCGTGCTGCCCACAGGAGGCCGCCAGACCCTTACCCTGGACAACGAGTTCGACCTGGTGGATCGCCTGCGCCACCTGATCCTGCCCGCCTTCATCCTGGCCTTCGGGGGCATCGCCGGCATCAGCCGCTTCATGCGCACGGAGACCCTGGAGGTGATCCGCACGGACTACATCCGCACGGCCAAGGCCAAGGGCCTGCCTGGCAGCCGGGTCTGGTTCGTCCACGCCCTGCGCAACGCCCTCATCCCCTTGATGACCATCCTGGGGCCGGCCATCACCGGCGTGCTCACCGGCGCGGTGATCACCGAGACCATCTTCGCCTGGCCTGGCATGGGACGGCTCACCTTCAGCGCCGCAGTCCAGCGGGACTACCCCATGGTCCTGGGGGCGGTGATGTTCTTCTCCCTGCTGACCATCCTGGGCAACCTGCTCTCGGACATCCTCTACGGCGTGGTGGATCCCCGGGTGCGCCTCTCGTGACCCGCTTTCATGACGTGTTTCCCATGACGGCACGGCAAAGACAAGGAACGAAACGACCATGAGCGTGAAAGAAGCGGAAGCCACCCCGGCCCAGGTCAAAGCCCTGGCCCTGGCGCCCCAGCTCAAGCGAGATCCCCAGACCTTCTGGGGCATGGCCATCCAGACCCTGCGCCGGGATCGGCTGACCCTGGTGGCCATCGGTTTCCTGGTGGTGCTGGGCGCCCTGGCCATCCTGGCCCCGGTGATCACCGGCCTCATCGGGGTGGGGCCCAACGACACCAACCCGGAGAACGCCTTCTCCCCGCCCTACCTTGTGCCCTACATCGAGTGGCGCCTGGGCCTGGACCTGGAGACCGCGCCCAGGCTCCTGGGCAAGACCGACGGCGTGGCCCACTGGCTGGGCACGGATCAGCTGGGCCGGGATCAGCTGGCCCGCCTGCTCTACGGGGGCCGGGTCAGCCTGGGGATCGCCTTCCTGGCCGCGAGCATCACCCTGGTCCTGGGCGTCACCGTGGGGACCATCGCCGGCTTCTTCGGCGGCCTGGTGGACGATGTGATCATCTGGTTCATCAACACCCTGGTCTCCATCCCCGGGATCTACCTGCTCATCATCGTCTCGGCCATCTTCAAGCCCAATCCCATGACCCTGACCCTCTTCCTGGGCCTGCTGGGCTGGTTCGGCACGGCCCGGCTGATCCGGGGCAACGTCTTCAAGGTGCGGGAGCTGGATTTCGTCACCGCGGCCCGCTCCATCGGCGCGGGGAGCGGACGCATCATGCTCCAGCACGTGATCCCCAACAGCCTGCCCATCATCATCGTCAACGCCGCCATCGACATTGGCGTGCTCATCCTGGTGGAGTCGGCCCTGAGCTTCCTGGGCCTGGGGGTGCAGCCCCCCACGGCCACCTGGGGCAGCATGCTCAACCGGGCCAACAACCTCATGTTCCTGCGGGATCCGGAGACGGGCGGCTACCTGGCCCTGCACCTGCTGGTGGCCCCGGGCCTGCTCATCACCTTGACCGTGCTGGCCCTCTACCTCATCGGCGATGGCCTGCGGGACGCCTTGGATCCCATGATGAAGAACGCCCGCTGACCGCCAACGCCCAGCCGCCAGCTCCCAGCTCCTGAATTCCCCATGCTCACCCATCCCGTGGAAGCCGACGAACTGGCCCGCATCCGGGCCCGCTATGGCCCTGGCCCCCTGGAGGACCACCGGCTGGAGGTGGACGCGCCCTTCCTCACCGGCCCCCACCAGCGCCTCACCTCCGACGGGCGGCGAGCGGAGATCTGCTACGTCATGCACCAGGGGGATCCGGGGGCGGGGGTGCTGCTCCACGCCAAGACCATCTACCCGGCGGGGATCTACCGCCTGCCCACCGGCGGCGTCCAGCAAGGGGAGCCGGTCCTGGAAACCCTGGTCCGGGAGGTGATGGAGGAGACGGGTCTGCAGGTGGGGACGGATGACTGGCCAGGCCCGGTGCGGGTGCAGCGCTTCCTGGGCGTCCTCCGCTACCGGCTCTACCACCGCAGCAGCCGCACCCTGCACCGCTTCGCCACCTACCACTTCCTGCTCCAGGCGCCCCAGGATCCCCGGCTGGAGCCCCTGGACCCGGACGAAAAAATCGCCGGGTGGAAGTGGCTTCCGTCCGGCGATCTATGGGCTGTGGCAGATGAACTGGCGGGCGTGGCGCAACAGGCCCCGGAGTGGGGAGACTGGGGCCGGTTCCGGGCCATCAGCCACCGTTTCGTGGCCCAGCAGCTGACCTCAACGTAGGCCCTCCACCTGGTTCTCCACCGGGCTCTTGGCCTGCTCCTCCCTCTGGAACTGCCCCCGGCGGTTGTGGATGAAGAAGAGCTCGCACAGCTCCACGATGTCCTCCGGGCTGGCCAGCCAGCGCCAGTCCAGCAGGGTGCTGGTCTCCGTGTCGATGACGCCAGGTGTCGTGCGCACCCAGCTCATCACGTAGCCGGTGACTGTCTCCACGTTCTTCCCCAGCAGAAGCAGCATGAGATCCGCGTTGTCGCTGTGGTAGGTGTTCAGCAGCCAGACCCGCTTCACGTCCGGGTGGGGGGGCAGGTCCACCAGGGCCTGGAAGGCCTGCCGGTCCATGCCCGGCTGGGTGTCGATCATCACCGAGGTGGCCACCGTGGGGCTGGAGGGGTTGACCTCCATCTCCAGCTCCAGCAGGGTGTCGATGTCCGCCCGGCCGCCGAAGCTGAGCATGGTGGAGGTCTCCCGCACCCCTTCCACGTTGCGCACCACGTCCAGCATGAAGTTGTTGAACTCCCGAGGGTCCTGGACCATGCAGACGAAGCGCAGGTCCGCCCGCTGGCGCAGCCAGTTGACCCAGAGAGGCGTCACCCCAGGGGAGCGGTAACGGCGCAGGTTGTTCAGGAGCTGCTCCCGGGCGATCTCGTCCTTGCCGCTGACGATGTCCGCGTCGATGAAGGCCAGCAGGGGGCTCTTCAGGGGAGTGGCGGGCTGGGCGCTGTCGGGGCTGGACTTGCGGGTCTGTTTCTTGCCGATCATTCTTCCACCTCGTGGCACTTCCAGGCAGCCCCGGCACAGGGGAGTTCAGAGGAATCCAGAGGGATCTGGGGCCGCGTATGCGGTAGGTATTGAACATCACAACGGGGAAAAAGGCAAATGGGTTCCCGCTGTGCCAGGGCCAGGTCCAGAATTGACACCCATGCCGGATCGGTGGACAATAGCTACTTGATTTTCCAAGACGGGATTGGCTTCCAACTCCCCTCTTCCAACTCCCTTTTCAGCGCGCGAGGCACCCTTTGTTCGACTACACACTCCAAGACGACCTGTCCACGGCTTCCAGGACCTTCTGGAGCCGCTCGCTCCTTTCGCCCCTGGCTCCCGGCCTCCTGACCCCCTTCAGCACCAGCGTCCTGGCGGATGCCATGGGCCGGGCCTGGTCCCGCTACCGGGATCTCCTGGGCGATCCCCTGCCCCTGATCCCCCAGAACGTCACCCGGCTGCACCGAGGACGGCTCTACCTGGATCTGACCCGTTTCTCCCAGCAGGAGACGGCCTTCAGCGGCCAGCCTCCCCTGGCCTATCGGATCAACGGCCAGCGAGTGGAAGTGGTTCCTCCGGCCCGGGGCAACGTGCTGGCCAACCTCAAGTTCGGCCGCCGTCGCAAGCGCATCCTTGCCGGGCTTCAGGAGCTGGCCCAACAGCCCCAGCCCTTCCTGGACCGGGCCCGGGCCTGGCACGTGAAGGTCCAGGAGATGCGCTGGAGCCAGGCGGAGATCCTGCAGATCATGGAGGAGATCGAGCGGGTCATGGCCGAGGTGCTGGCCGTCTTCCTGGCCGCCCGCTACCACCTGGAGTGGGCCACCAACCAGCTCCTCTGGCTCACGGAAGCGAGCCTGCCCTTCCCGGCCAACCTGGACGCGGTCAACGACACCTTCTCGGACCTCCAGGGCCTGCCCGAGGCCCGCCTGGCCGACCACTTGTTGGAGCTGGGTCAGCTGGCCCGGCAGGGGGAGCCGGTCATGGAGTGGCTGGCCGGGGACACTTTCGCCCAGGGCTGGCAGGAGAGCCTGCCCCCAGGCCCCTTCCAGGAAGCCCTCACCTCCTTCCTGGACGAGTTCGGCCACGGGGTGGGGGCCGCGGGCGAGCTGCGTCAACCCCGCTGGTGGGAGGACCCCACGCCCGTGCTGCGCAGCGCCTTCCTCTGCGCCAAATCCCAGCCGGAGCGACCGGCCCGGCTGCCCTCCGTCCAGGCTCGGGAGCGCCTGCTGGCCGGGGTGGGGGCCAAGGAGCGCAAGGAGGCCCAGGCTCACCTGGCCCTGGCCCGGGAGCTGCTCCTCCTCCAGAGCCACGCCCTCCAAGCCATGGCCACCCTCTGGTCGGGGACCCGGATCTGGGTCCAGGCTGCGGCCCAGGAGGCCATGGTGGACGGCCGCATCCAGGAGACGGACGAGGTCTTCTTCTTCCAGCTGGAGGAGCTGAAGCAGATGATGACCGGAGAGTGGAACGTGAGCAACCTGGAGGAGATCCGGGCCATGCTGGCCCAGCGCCAGGCCCAGTTCCAGGAGCACCAGGCCCAACACCCCGGGGACCTGCTCCTGGGCGACACCGAGGCCCAGCTCCGCACGCCCGGCCTGCCTGGGGTGAGCGGCAGCGTCAGCGCGCCCCTGCGCCAGGAGGTCAACCCCAATTTCGCCCTCTGCCAGGGCGCGGTGGTGGGTGTGCCCCTGCTGGACAGCGGCTGGGCCCTGGCCTTCCCCCACGCGGCCGCCTTCGTGACGCCCAACGCCTCGCCTCTGGACCCGGTGGTGGCCGGGGCCCGCCTCTGGCACATCCCCACGGTGGTGGGCCTGGGCGCCCGCTACCAGGAGCTGGTCCCCGGCGCCATCACCCTGGTGGACGGCAACACCGGCCACGTGGACCAGTGATCCGGCCAGGCCCATGTCTCCGTCCCTGCGCCCCTTGCTGGCCGCGCTGAGCTTCCTCACCACCCTGCCCGTCCCCGGGCCCTCGTCGGCCCAGGCGGCGGAGGATCCCGGCCTCTTCGGCCGCTCCTTCGCCTGGTTCCCCCTGGCCGGGCTGATCCTGGGCGGGCTGCTGGCGGTGGCGACCTGGCTCCTGGGCTGGACGGGACTGGCCCTGCCGGTGCAGGCGGGCCTGCTGCTGCTCCTCTGGGTGCTCCTCACCGGCGGGCTGCACCTGGACGGCCTCATGGACGCCTGCGACGGCCTTTTCGCGCCGGTCCCGCCGGAGCGCCGCCTGGCCATCATGGCGGACGTCCATCCCGGGGCCTTCGGCGTCCTGGGGGTGGTGCTGCTCCTGGGGTTGAAGTGGGCCCTGCTGGTCCAGCTCCTGGAGAGCCCCCTGGTCTGGATGGCCCTGCTCCTGGCCCCCAGCTGGGGGCGGTGGAGCGCGGCCTGGGCCGCCCAGCGTTTCCCCTACGGCCGGGCCGGGGACGCGTCCCTGGGCAGCACCCTGCGCCAGGGGCTGACCGTCCGCCAGCTTCGCATCGCCAGCGCCACCATGCTGATCCTGCAGGTGCTCCTGCTCCTGGTCCGCTGGGAGAGTGGCGGCGCGCTTCTGGGGCCGCTCCTGGGGCTGCTCCTGGCCCGCTGGGCGGCTGCTCGTCTGGGCGGCGGCCTCACCGGGGACGTCTACGGCGCCCTGGTGGAGGTGGTGGAGCTGGGCGCTCTGCTGGGCCTGGCCATGCTCTGACCCGTTCCACAACCCACTCCCGGAGGCGACCATGTCCCCCCACGCGACCGATCCCGCGCCCCTCATCCTGGTCCTGGGCGGCGCTCGCAGCGGCAAGAGCGACTACGCCCTGGAGCTGGCCCAGCGCCTGGCCGGTGACCGGCCGGTCCTCTTCGTGGCCACGGCCCAGGCCGGCGACCCGGAGATGGCCCAGCGCATCCAGCGCCACCGTCAGGAGCGGCCCAGCCACTGGCAGACCCTGGAGGTCCCCACGGGAGTGGGGCCGGCCCTCACCGCGCAACTGGCCCGGGCATCTGCGCCCGAGCCAGGGGTCATCCTGTTGGATTGTCTCACCCTGCTGGTGAGCAACGTGCTGCTGGCCCACCCGGACCCGGCCGGGGAGGGCGAGGCGGCCAGCTGGGCCCGGCTTCGCCAGGAGCTGGACGGCCTGCTGGAGGCCCATGGTCAGCTGGGGCGGCCCTTCATCCTGGTGAGCAACGAGGTGGGCCTGGGCATCGTCCCCGGGGATCCCCTGAGCCGCCTCTACCGGGACCTCCTGGGCCGGACCAACCGCTACCTGGCCCAGGTCGCGGACCAGGCCCTCTTCCTCCTGGCCGGCATCCCCCTGGACCTGAAGGCCCTCCAGGCTCGCCTGCCCTGACCCTCCGGTCGCCGAATCGCCCAGTCACCCTCCAATTTTCAAATCCCACCCGCCTCCGGCCCTTTGCCCTGGTAGATGGCCGGGTCCCGGCCGTAGATGGTGGTGGCGTCCAGCAGCCGGTCCAGGGCGTAGCTGCTGAGCAGCTCCGGGACGAAGCGCCAGCGCCAGTTGCCCTGGGAGGTGCCGGGCAGGTTCATGCGGGCCTCCGTGCCCAGGCTGAGCACGTCCTGGAGGGGGACCACGGCCAGGCGGGCCACGCTGCGGAAAGCCCCCTCGATGAGGGTCCAGGCCACCTCGTGGCCGTCGGTGCGGAAGTAGCGGCGGAAGAAGTCCCGCTCCCGTTCGGTGCTGCTGTGCTGGTACCAGCCCCAGGCCGTGTCGTTGTCGTGGGTGCCGGTGTAGACCACAAAGGTGGCCGTGTAGTTGTGGGGCAGGAACTTGTCGCTGGCATCGGTGCTGAAGGCGAACTGGAGCACCTTCATCCCGGGCAGGCCGAACTGGTCCCGCAGCTCGATCACGTCCGGGGTGATCTCCCCCAGGTCCTCGGCGATGATGGGCAGCTCGCCCAGCTCCGCCTGGACGGCCTGGAAGAAGTCGGCCCCGGGCCCCTTGACCCAGCGGCCCTTCACCGCGGTTTTCTCCCCGGCCGGCACCTCCCAGTAGCCGGCAAAGCCCCGGAAGTGGTCGATGCGCACGATGTCGTAGAGGCGCAGCGCGGCCTGGATGCGCCGGATCCACCAGCGGTAGCCCGTGCGCTTCAGCCGGTCCCAGCGGTAGATGGGATTGCCCCAAAGCTGCCCTGTCTTGCTGAAGTAGTCTGGGGGCACCCCGGCCACCACCGTGGGCTGGAACTCCCGGTCGAAGTGGAAGATCTCCGGGTTGCACCAGGCGTCCGCGCTGTCCAGGGCCACGTAGATGGGGATGTCCCCGATGACCCGGATGCCCTGCCGGTTGGCGTGGGCCTTCAGGGCCAGCCACTGGCGGTAGAAGAGCCACTGGTTGAACTTGTGGGCGTGGATGGCCGCTGCGTGCTCCCGGCGGGCTCGGGCCAGGGCCCGTTTGCTCCGTTTGCGCAGGGGCATCTCCCACTGGTTCCAGGGCTGGCCGCCGTGGGCGTCCTTCAGGGCCATGAAGAGGGCGAAATCCTCCAGCCACTCCTGGTTCTCCGCGCAGAAGGCCTGGAACTCGGCCTGCTGCTCCGGCGTGCCCCGCCGAGGGAAATCTTGGGCCACTCGGCGGAGCAGGGGGGGCTTCCAGCGGTAGATGGCGCCGTAGTCCACCTGGTCCCGGGGGAACTCCGGGGCAGTGGCCAGGAGCTGGGGATCCAGCAGCCCCTCCTCCAGCAGATCCTCCAGGCTGATCAGGTAGGGGTTGCCGGCGAAGCTGCTGAAGCTCTGGTAGGGGCTGTCCCCGTAGCCGGTGGGGCCCAGGGGCAGGACCTGCCAGAGGGTCTGCCGGGTGCGGACCAGGAGGTCCACCCAGTCGTAGGCGGCCTGGTTGAAGCTACCGATGCCGTAGCGGCCGGGCAGGGATGTGGGGTGCAGCAGGATCCCGCTGCGGCGTGTGCTGTCCGTGGCTTCTTTCAACAGGGCACCTCCCAAACCATGTTTGGCGGTGAAAAGGCGTTTGCGAACGTTTTTTCCTCGATTGCCCGGTTCCCCGGCCACCTGGTTATTCGGGCACCGGCGCCCGCTGCCAGGCCTGGCGACGGAAGAGCCACCAGAGGAGCAGGGAGCGGCCGGTCCAGTCCATGGCCGTGCCCCACCAGACCCCGGCCAGGCCCCACTCCAGGACGATGGCCAGCAGGTAGACCAGGCTCAGGCGGAAGAGGAGAACGCCCACCAGGGTCACCAGGAGGGGCGTGCGGGTGTCCCCGGCGCCCCGCATGCCCCCGGCGATGATCATCTCGAAGCCCAGGCCGGGCAGCTCCGCGGCGGCGATGGTCAGGGCCAGCGCGGCCAGGGAGAGCACGTCCTGGGTGCTGCCGAAGATCTGGACGATGGGCCGGGCGAAGAGGAGGAAGACCAGCCCCAGCAGCCCGTTGAAGATCAGGCCGAAGAGCAGGGTGCGCCGCAGGGCCTTGCGGGCCAGCCCAGGATCCCCCGCGCCCAGGGCCTGGCCCACCAGGGTGGTGGCCGCCACCGCCAGCCCCCAGGAGGGCATGTAGCTCAGGGACTCCACCCGCAGGGCGATCTGGTGGGCAGCCAGGGCCAGGGTCCCCAGGGAGGCCACCATGCGGGTGAAGAGCAGGAAGCCGAACTGGGCCACCCCGGCCTCCACCGCGCTGGGCAGGGCCAGGGCCAGGATGCGGCGGCTGATGGCCTGCTGCCAGCGGCCCAGCTGACGCCAGTCCAGATGCAGGTAGGTGCGGCCGGTGAGCAGGGCGCCCACCGCCAGGAAGCCGCCCAGGGTGCGCGCCGTGGCCGTGCCGATCCCCGCGCCCAGGAGGGCCAGGCCAGGCAGGGGGCCCGGCCCAAAGATGAGCAGGTAGCTGGCCAGGATGTTCCAGCTGTTCATGACCAGGGTGTTCCACATGGGCGTGCGGGTGTCCCCCGCCCCCCGCATGACACCGTTGGCCACCATCATGGGGAAGCTGAAGACCGAGGCCCCCAGGACCACCTGCAGGTAGCCCGTGCCCTGGGCCACCACCTGGGGATCCCCGCCCATGAGCCGCAGGTAGCCAGGGATGGCCGGGATGAGCAGCAGGGTGATCCCCGCGGAGAAGAGCAGGCTGAGCAGGATGGCCTGGGCTCCCACCCGGCCCGCGTCCGCCCGGCGATCCGCTCCCCAGGCCTGGGCCACCAGCGCGGTGGCGGCCACAGCCAGGGCCCCGAAGAGGGTGGTGAGCAGGTACATGAGCGTCCCGGCCAGGCCCACCGCGGCCAGGGCGGCCGGGTCCTTGAGCCAGCCGATCATCAGGGTGTCGCTGAAGAAGACCACGGTCTGGAGCAGGTTCTCCACCACCGCGGGCAGGGCCAGCTTGAGGATGCTCCGGTCCAGGGAGGCGCTGAAGAGCGTGGTCAAAAGGTCGGAACTCCCCGGAGTGTGGCCACCTGGAAGAAGAGGACCAGCAGGGCGGTGCAGAAGGCGATCCAGCCCAGCTCGGTGGTCAGACGATGCTCCACTTCCAGGGGTTGGACGCCGGGCCGCACCTGGCGAGGGATGCGGTAGCGGGGCAAGAGGCCCCAGGCGACCAGCGCGCCGCCCAGGAGCCCGCCCATGTGGGCCCAGTTGTCGATGTTGGGCACGGTGAGGCCCAGGACCAGGTTCATGCCGATGACGATGAGCATGTTCTGGAGCACGGCCCGGCCCCGGGCGCCGAAGTGCTCTCGATAGCGGAAGAAGTAGACGGTCACCGCCCCCAGCAGGCCGAAGATGGCCCCAGACGCCCCCGCGGAGAGGGCGGGAGAGAAGGCGAAGCTGGCCACGCTTCCAAACAGGCCGCCGATGAGGTAGATGGCCAGGAAACGCCAGGGGCCGAAGTAGCTCTCCACCAGGGGGCCCAGGACGTAGAGGGCGTAGAGGTTGAAGAGCAGGTGGATGGCGCCGATGTGCAGGAACATGGAGGTGAAAAGCCGCCAGACCTGCCCGTCCAGGATGGCCGGGTTCCACTTGGCGCCGAAATCGTAGAGCACTTGCAGGTTCTGGGGGCCGTCCCAGATGCCGTAGAAGAGGTAGCCGTAGAGGATCATGGCCACGAAGACCAGCAGGTTGACGCCCAGGAGCAGGCGGCTGATCCGAGGCGGGCTGGTGGGGACGACGAAACGGGGCGGTTCGGGTGGTTTCGGGGGCAGGACTTGGCCGAAGGTGGGCTCGGAGCTGGGGGCTCGATAGGGGTTGTACACGGGGCGCCTCCCGCCAGGCTGTGAGGGTCAGATCTGGACGGGCTTCCAGTCCACTCGGCATTTCTCGGCCACGATGATGCTCACCACCTTGTCCACGGTGTCGTCCAGGTGCCCTTCCCGGTTGACCACCACGTACTTGAACTCCCGGATCCGCTTCATCTCCTGCCGGGCCGTGGCGATGCGCATCTTCAGCGCGTCCGGGGATTCGGTCTTGCGCCGCTGCAGCCGCTGGATCAGCTCCTCCTCGCTCTCCGCGGTGAGGAAGATGGTCACCGCGTTGGGGATGAGCTGGCGGATGGTGGCCGCGCCCTGGACGTCGATGCGCAGGATCACGTCCTTGCCGCTGGCTAGGGCCTCCCGCACGTGCTTCTTGGGGATGCCCTTGTAGTCCCCGTAGACCACCGCGTACTCCAGCAGCTCCCCCTTCTCGATCATGTCCGCGAACTCGCCCATGGAGACGAAGTGGTAATCCACGCCGTCCACCTCCCCCGGGCGCTTGGGCCGGGTGGTGGCGGTGACCACGAAGTAGAAGGAGAGGTTGCGCTCCTTCATGCGCTGGAGGGTGGCGTCCTTGCCCACGCCGCTGGGGCCAGAGATGACCACCAGCACGGGTCGGGGATGGTTGAGGCTTTCGTAGATGGCGGCGATCTCCGCGGCGTCGTCCGCGGTCTGCTCGGCGAGGGTCGTCTGGTCGGAAGAGCTCATGGCGTTTGGGTGTCGGTGATTTGAATCGGGCCTTTGGGTCAATTTATAATGGCTTAGTATAGTGCAGGTGCACAGGGAATGAAAATCCGCCGGTTTTGTGCGCACTCAAGATGCGCCCAGACAGCAGGAGGAGGCCCACCATGCCCATTTACGAATACTTCTGCCAGGACTGCCGCAAGCGGGTGAGCGTCTTTTTCCCCAGCATGGCCACGGCCCGGGACGAGGACGCCCGCTGCCCTCACTGTGGCGGCGCCAATCTGCGCCGTCTGGTCAGCCGGGTCTTCACGCTGAAATCCGAGGAGAGCCGCCTGGAATCCCTGGCGGATTCCTCTCTGATGGCCGGGCTGGAGAACGAGGATCCCCGGGCCCTGGCCCACTTCATGCGCCAGATGAGCGACGAGATGGGCGAGCCCCTGGACCCGGAGATGCACGAGGTCATCGACCGGCTGGAGGCGGGGGAGAGCCCGGAGGCCATCGAGGAATCCCTGGGCGGCGAGCTCGGGGAGGAGCTGGGCGGCGCACCGGCCGGCGGCCTGGGCGGGGAGGATCTGGGCGCCTCCTCCGGGGACGGCGCGGAATAGCCGGATCCCGGCTGGCCTCACCGGCCTGAGGACACGCCTGAGGACACATCGGCGCGAAAAAAGCGGACGCGAGCCCACCGCGTCCGCTTTTGCATTGGCCGATCCGACCCGGCTCTGCTGCCCTAGATCTTCTCGAAGTGCTCCACGTCCAGCACGAAGACCGTGGCCCCGCCCATGTACTTCTCCACCGGCGTGGGGATGAGCATCTCCCCCGGCTCCATGACCGGCGGCAGGGGCGTCACGTACTGGACCCGGCTGGGGCAGGTCTCCCGGATGATGGAGAGCACCTCCTCCACGTCCTCGTCCTCCACGCCGCAGAAGATGGTGGCGTTGCCGATCTTCAGGTAGGCGCCGGTGGAGCTGGTGACCGTGGCGCCGAAGCCCCGGCGTCCCAGGCGGTCCAGCAGGTTGCGGCTGTCGTCCAGGTTCACGATGGCGATGATCAGTTTCATGGCGTCGCTCCAGGTTTCGAGGGGGATGGGAAACGTACCGAAAAGTGCCCGGCCTGGGTGCAGACCGGGCTATCCCGGCCACTCATCGGCCACGGCGCTGCCCGGTGATGCTGCTGCCCGGTGGCGGGGTCTGCAGGGCGGCTAGGCGGGCCTCCACCGCCTCCAGGATGCGCCGGTGCACCGTCTCCTGGGGCTGGTCTGCGTCCACCACCAGCCAGCGCTCCGGCTCCTCCTGGGCCAGGCGCAGGTAGCCCTCCCGCACGGCCTGGTGGAAGGCCAGATCCTTGGCGTCCAGCCGGTTCCACTCCTCGTCCTGCCCCTGGCGCTTGCGTCCCAGCCCCACGGCGGGATCGATGTCCAGGTAGACGGTCAGATGCGGGGTCAGGCTGCCCGTGGCGTAGCGGATGAGCATGCGCAGCTCGTCCAGGTCCTGGCCATGGCCGAAGCCTTGGTAGGCCAGGGTGCTGTCCGCGTAGCGGTCGCAGAGGACGATGGTCCCCTGGGCCAGGGCCGGGCGGATCACCTGGTCCACCAGCTGGGCCCGGGCCGCGTTGAAGAGCAGGGTCTCGGCTCGGGGGACCATCTCCGTGTGGATGGGGTCCAGGAGCAGGTTGCGGATGGCGTTGCCGATGCGGGTGCCTCCGGGTTCCCGGGTGGCCAGCACGGGCCAGCCCCGCGCTTCCAGGGCCGCGGCCAGGCGGCGGATCTGGGTGGTCTTGCCACTGCCCTCAGGGCCTTCGAAGGTGATGAACAGACTCACGGGTGGACCTGTCTTGGGTTGACGGGGAAAAGAAGGAAGCGGGTGCTGGGACGGAATCGTCGATTCCCGCACCCGCTCACGGACCGTGGACGATCATGGGATCGTGGACGATCATGGGACGGTCCTGGAACCGCCGGCTGGCTGGCGCGTTAGCTGCGGAAGATGCGCACTCGCCGGTAGGGCTCTCGGCCGTAGCTGTGGCTCACCAGGTTGGCCGCCCGGGCCAGCTGATGCTGCTGGCTGCGGATGGCCGCGCTCTGGGGCTTCAGCTCCACCGACTCGGCCCCGTTCAGCAGGCGCTGGATGGCCTCTTTGGTCTCCCGCATGGCCTGCTCGTAGGTGTCCACGTTGCTCTCCGGGCTCAGGTGGAAGACGTCCACCAGGCACTGCTCCATCTGGGTCACCGTGTTGCTGCGCAGCACGTAGACCGGGATGTTGCGGCGCTCCGCGTCGGCGATGGGCTGGGCCTTCTGCCGGTAGTAGTTCTTCAGGGTCATCACGATGTCCGCGTTGTGCAGATCTTTCACGATCTCCACGGGGACCTGCAGGTTCTGGGCCGCGGAGCGGAGCCGGTTCTGGCCGATGCCGTAGGGGTAGACCTGGAGCACCTGGAGCCGGGTCTCCTCCTGCTCCGGCACCTGCTGCCCCTCGCCGTTGGACCAGCCGCCCTTGTTGCGGCGCTTGCCACCCCGGCGATCGTAGCTCGCACTGGGATGGCCGTTGCGGCCGCCCCGGTTGCTGGCGGCCATGCGGCCTCGGTGCCCCACCGCGGGGGCGTTTTCGATGTGGACCTGGCCGTCCTCGTCCACGTAGCGGATCTCCGGCGTCAGGGTCCAGCCTCGGAGCAGGGCGTCCACGGCCTCGGCCACGTTGTGGTGGACGGCCATGCGCTGCCGGTCCTGGATCTCGATGAGCACCTCGAAGGTGGGCGGCGCCTTGCGCTCCAGCACTGTCTTCTGGGTGCCCCGGCGCCGGGCCTCCTCATCGGAGAGGGTCACCGAGTCGATGCCACCCACCAGATCGCTCAGGGTGGGGTTCATCAGCAGGTTCTCCAGGGTGTTGCCGTGAGCCGTGCCGATGAGCTGCACACCCCGCTCTGCGATGGTG
>WGCB01000018.1 GCA_015494005.1 Caldilineaceae bacterium | reverse complement strand
GGTCCGGCGTGGGCGTGGCCGTGGACGTGCCGATGAGGATGGGCGTGGGGGTGTCTGTCGGCGTGGGCGTGATGGTGGCCGTGGGCCCTGGCGTGGGGGTGTCCGTGGGCGTGGGAGATGGCCCCGGCGTGTCCGTGGGCGTGGCGGTGGGAGGCGGGGCCGGCGTGCCGTCGCTCTGCCACAGCTCCACCCCGTTGACCCCGTCGTCCGCGCTGAAGAAAAGCAGGTTGCCCACGCCCAGCAGCTCATCCGGGAAGGAACCCTCTGTCGGGTTGATGTCCCGGAGCAGGACCGTCTCCGTGGCCGTGCCGTTGCTCCGCCACAGCTCATCCCCGCTGCTGCCGTCGTCCGCCCCGAAGAAGAGCGCCCCGTTCACCACGGTCAGGTCGTAGGGCGAGGAATCCCCGCTGGGGTGGATGTCCTTGACCAGGGTCGTGCCGCCAGCTGTGCCGTCGCTCCGCCACAGCTCCACCCCGTTGACCCCGTCATCCGCAGAAAAATAGAGCACCCCACCCATGACCGTCAGCTCGGACAGGGACGCGCCCAGGGTGCCCGGGTTGATGTCCGCCACCAGGGCCGCGACCCCGGTGGTGGGGTCGTAGGTCCACAGCTCCTGGCCGTGGGTCCCGTCGTCCGCGGCGAAGTAGAGTTTGCCGCCCATCCCCACCAGCCACTGGGGGTTGGAGCCCGTGCCGCCGCTCTGGATGTCCTGGACCAGGGCCGTGCCCCCGGCTGTGCCGTCGCTCTTCCACAGCTCCGCCCCACTTGCCCCGTCATCCGCCACGAAATAGAGGACGCCCCCCAGATCGGTCAGCCACTCCGGGTTGGAGCCTGTGCCGCCGCTGCGGATGTCCTTGATCAGGGTAGTGCCCCCGGGCGTGCCGTCGCTCTTCCACAGCTCCCGGCCGTTGGTCCCATCGTCCGCGCTGAAGAAGAGGGTGCTCCCCACCGGGGTGAGCCAGGTGGGCTGGGAGTGGCCGCTGGGATGGATGTCCTTGACTTGGGACGTGTTCAGGACCGAACCCTGACTGCGCCAGAGCTCCCAGCCGTGGACGCCGTCCTGGGCCTGGAAGTAGAGGACGCCGTCCATGGCCACCAGCTCCGAAGGGGAGGAGTCCGCGTCCCCGGGGTTGATGTCCCGCACCAGGGAGGTGCCCAGGGACGTGCCGTCGCTGCGCCAGAGCTCCACCCCGTTGCTGCCGTCGTCCGCGGCGAAATAGAGGACGCCGCCCAGCTCGGCCAGCTCCGAGGGGAAGGCGTCGCCGTCTGGGTTGATGTCTTCCACCATGGCAGGGCCTGAGGTGAGAGCGTAGAGGACCGGGGCGGCGAGGAGAAAGCCGGCGACCAGGAGCAGGCGCAGCCAGCGGCGGGTCAGGGCGGAAGCGAGGGCGGACATGGTCAAGGGGGAGCCTTTCTGTGGGATGGGATGGATCTGGGTCGGCGACAAGGTGGGGAGCCTGCCTGGGACCGGGTCACTCCCCTTCCCGGATGAAGGAGCGCAGGAAGAGCCGCGTCCGCTCCTCGTGCGGGTTGGCCAGGACCTGGGACGGAGGCCCCTCCTCCACGATCTGCCCCTCGTCCATGAAGATGATGCGGTCCGCCACGTCCCGGGCGAAGGCCATCTCGTGGGTGACGATGATCATGGTGGTGCCTTCCTGGGCCAACTGCTTCATCACCTCCAGCACCTCGCCGATGAGCTCTGGGTCCAGGGCGGAGGTGGGCTCGTCGAAGAGGACCACGTTGGGCTCCATGGCCAGGGCCCGGGCGATGGCCACCCGCTGCTTCTGTCCGCCAGAGAGGCGGATGGGGTGGACGTCCTTTTTCTCCAGGAGCCCCACCTTCTCCAGGTACTTTTCCCCCGTGGCCACGGCCTGGTCCTTGGGGATGCCCTTCACCGTAACCAGCCCCTCGATGACGTTCTCCAGCGCGGTCATGTGCGGGAAGAGGTTGAAATCCTGGAACACCATGCCCGTGTGGGTGCGCAGGGCCCGCACCTTCTTGGCGTCCGGTCGGATGCCGGGGCCGGTGGTGATGGAGATGTCGTCGATGGTGATGGTGCCCGAGGAGGGCTGCTCCAGGAAGTTGATGCAGCGCAGGAAGGTGCTCTTGCCCGAGCCGCTGCGGCCGATGATCACCACCACCTCCGTGGGGGCCACGTCCATGCTGATGCCCCGGAGCACGTGGAGCATGCCGAACCACTTGTGCAGCTCCTGGATGCGGACGATGGGTTTGCTGTCTTTGCGCTCGTTTTTCATGGATGCCTTCGCCTGCCTCTCGGTCTCCCCGATGCTCTGTCCAGAATGAAACCCCCACGCTGGCTGCTCCAGGCAGGTCACGGACTCGGCGTTTAAACTCGGTCAATTTGAAAGCGAAAGTTTTTCCCGGCTCTCGCCGGATGCGCCATCCGGCGGGTCACGGACCCGCCTAGCGCCTTCAAAACTGCCTGCTCCAATTTGAGTTGGTTAGCGTTCGTAGGCTGCGGCCAGCCGCCGCTCCAGCTTGTGCTCCAGCCAGGAGGAGACGATGGTCAGCAGCCAGTAGAGCGCGGCCGCGATGAGGAACATCTCCATGAACTTGGAGTCCTTGCGGGCGAAGCGGTTGGCCCGGTAGGTCACCTCCCAGATGCCCATGACCGAGACCAGGGCCGAGTCCTTCTGCATGGCGATGAACTGGTTGCCCACGTCCGGGATGATGATGCGGATGGCCTGGGGCAGGATGATGCGCTTCATGGCCTGCCAGCGGGTCATGCCGATGGCGATGGCCGCCTCCCACTGGCCGTGGCCGATGGACTGGATGCCGGCCCGGAAGATCTCGGTCATGTAGGCGCCGTAGTTGACGCTCAGGGCCAGGATGCCCGACTGGATGGCCGTGAGGATGAAGGCCCGGCCCAGCTCCGGGTAGCCCAGGACCGTCAGCTGGCGGCCGATCTGGGGCAGGCCCAGGTAGATGATGTAGATCTGGATCAGCAGGGGCGTCCCCCGGATGAGGGAGACGTAGAAGCTGGAGACCCCCTGGGCGATGGTGTTGGTGGAGAGACGCCCCAGGGCGCCCAGCAGGGCCAGCACCGCGGCGATGCCGATGGAGGCCAGGGAGACGCCGATGGTGGTGAGCAGACCCTGGGCCACGAAGGGCCAGTTCTTCCACATGTAGGCCGGGTCCAGCCGCAGCTGTAGCAGGGCCAGGAAGCCCAGGAGGATCAGCCCGATCCAGACCAGGATCACCTTGCCCTGCTGGATCAGGTCCCGGCGACGGCGGGCAGCCTGCAGGGCATGGCCCATGCTCATGTCCGGCTCCGGGGGTGGCGGCGGTGGGTGAAGGGATTTGGCGGCTTCTGCGCTCATCAGGGCTCCTCGGGGAAACAAAGCCGCGAGGACAGGCATGGAGCCCTGCCCTCGCGGCCGGTCACATTGGATCTACTCGAACTGATTCAGGGCTTCCCAGTCGAACTCCGCCGCGGCCGAGGTCAGGTCCAGGCCGTAGTACTTCATGGAGAGCTCTTTCAGGGTGCCGTCGCCGTGCATCTCGTTGATGATCTCCGTCACCTTCTTGACCAGAGGCACCGGGTCCACGTCGAAGGACTTGTCCACCGCGCCGGCCAGGTACTCGAAGAAGAGGGGATCGCCCAGGGGCTTCAGGGGCAGACCGTCCTCGATGGCGCCGGTGCCCGTGGGCAGGGCGGTGATCACCGCGTCCAGGCGCACGCCGTCGCCCAGGGCCAGGTCCTGCAGCGCGGAGAGGTCCGTGTCGTAGCCCACCACCTCCGCGTCCTTGATCTTGTAGTCGATGGTCTCGCCTGGGATCTGCAGGGTGCCCTCCAGGTAGAACTCATAGGTGCAGCCGGCGCAGACGCCGATCTTCTTGCCCGACAGGTCCTCCGGCTGCTGGTAGGTGGTGTTGTCCTGGTGGACGAAGGCCTGGGCCGGGGTGGTGTAGTAGGGCTGGGTGAAGTAGAGGGCCTGCATGCGCTCCGGGGTGATGGTCATGGAGCCGATGCTCAGGTCCCAGCGGCCGGCCCAGTTGCCCCCGGTGATCAGGGTCCAGTCCGGGGTGACGAAGCAGGGCTCCAGGCCCAGGCGGTTGGCGATCTCCACGGCCACGTCGATGTCGAAGCCGGTGAACTCGTTGGCCGTGTGCTCGTCCGAGGCGCACTTGGTGTTCTCCAGCCGTTGGGCGTCGGCCACCAGCTCGGACTGGGGCGGGTAGGCCGGGTCCGTGGCGATGCGCAGGACGCCCCGGTCCATGACCACCTGGAGCAGATCCCCGGCGGGCGCGGCCTCCTCGGCGG
>WGCB01000017.1 GCA_015494005.1 Caldilineaceae bacterium | reverse complement strand
CTGGTAGTAGTGCTTCTCCGACGGCTCGATGATGGCCACTTCCGGGGGATTGGGCTCGTTGCGCAGCCGGGCAGCCACAGAGATGCCGCCGGTGCCTCCGCCTACGACCAGCACTTGATAGTGATCTTGCATGGGGTTCCTCCTTCTCTCGATGGGGTATGGAACGCTCGATAAGGTGTGAGATGTCGCATCCGAAATGCTGAACGGCTAACGAACGGCGGGGGATCCGCCCGGGCTCCGGGCTGGCCTCCTACGCCCGCCATCCTGGGGCTACCGGCGCAGGGACCGCCCGAACTCCTTGCCGAAAGCGACCAGGAAGCCCAGCGCGTACTGCAGATCCGGGTCGCCCAGGGTGCGCAGCAGGCTCCAGGGGGAGACCCGCCGGGGTGGCTGCTCCTGGCTGGCGGCGATGGCCCGGCCGATGGAGCCCATCACCCGCACCGCCTCCGGGTCCAGGACGCCGGACTCCAGCAGGGCGGTGAACTCCTCCGAGTCCATGAGCTCGGCCACCTTCACCGCGGCGGGGAAGCCCTTGCGGAAGAAGACCTCCAGGTTCAGGTTGGAGCCGGGGCCATCGGTGTAGAACTCGTCGAACATGTCCGCGAACATGGCGATGAGCCCTGGCGCCTGGGCGCCTATGTCCACCCCCTGCTGGAGCAGATCCATGTGCTCCATGATGTCGGCCAGGGCCTGGGTGGTCTCCGGGGCGGTGAGCTTGTTCAGGAGCACCAGGCTGTCCCGCACCCGCTCATCCAGGTTGATGCCCTGCTGCACCGCCACGCCGAAGGTGTCGTCCACCGTGTCGGTGACCATGGCGATGAGCCCCGGGGCCTGGTCCGCCAGCTCCACCAGCTGCTCCAGCTTGTCCAGGCGTTCCAGGAGGGCGGAAAGCACGTTCACCGTGCGGGGCTCGGTGAGCTTCTCCACCATGGCCAGGGCGTTGCGCAGGCGTTCGTCCATGTCGATGCCCTGGTCCGCGGCCATGAGGGCCACCTCGTCCACCGTGTCGGTGACCATGGCCACCATGCCCGGGGCCTGGTCCGCCAGCTCCACCAGCTGCTCCAGCTTGTCCACCCGCTCCACCAGCGCGGAGAGGGCTTCCACGGTGCGGGGCTCGGTGAGCTTCTCCAGGATGCCCAGGGCGCTGCGCAGGCGTTCGTCCACGTCGATGCCCCGGTCCGCGGCCAGCAGGGCCACGTCGTCCACCGTGTCGGTGACCATGGCCACCGCAGTGGGCGCCTGCTCCACCGCCTCGGACAGGAGGGTGACCGTCTGCTCCAGCTGGTCGATCCGGTCCAGCAGGCGGGTGAGGGCGGAGAGGGTGTGTGGATCGTTGAGCCGGGCCTGGAGCTCCGATGCCCCGTTTGGCTGGGTTTGGCTCATGCAGTCCTCCTTTCGTAGTGCGCGTGTGCTTCTCTCTGGAACACGCGTGATAGGGTGGGAAAAGTCACTCCCGGCTGGTACAATTGAATGGATGAATGGAATGAATGGAAGACGAATGCTTGGACGACGGTTCAGTGGTGCGCCTGGACCCCGGGAGCGCATGCACCAGAACAGGCCGGAAGGCCTGGATCATGGGAGGCCAGCATGAACATGATTCGGCAGTTGACGGTGTTGGAAGCCAAGTGGCTGGGCGTCTACACCTGCCAGGAACGGGAGCCCTTGGAGAACGCGGCGGCCCAGATGGTGGACCGGGATGTGAGTTCCCTGGTGGTGGTCGACGAAGAAGGAGCGCTCCAAGGCATCATCACCCGCACGGACCTGATGCGGGCCTGCTACGAACACGGTGAGCAGTGGCGGGGTCGATCCGTGGCCCAGCACATGAACCGCCAGGTGGTCACGGTGCAGATGCACGACACCTTGGAGCGGGTCATCGAGCTGCTGCTCACCCAGCACATTCACCGGGTGGTGGCGGTGGAGCGCCAGGAGGGCAAGGCCATCCCCCTGGCGGTGCTCTCCGCCGCGGACGTGGTCTATCACATGGTGCGCCGGGGCTGACGGAGGCCAGATCCGCTCCTCGGGTCCGTTCCCCCAGATCCAGCTCCAGGCTCAATCTCCCAGGGCAGGCACAGGCTCGGCCGGGCGGAAGCGTTCCTCGGGCAGGCGATAGGCCTCGGGCACGGGCTTCAGGGGGCGCTTGAGCCAGAGGGGGCGCCGGGTGCCGTCCGGGCTGATGGCGAAGGCCGGCCGGGTCAGGGCCACCCACTCCCGGTAGACCTGCATGGAGCGATTGGTGTCCACCCAGACATCCCCGTGCCGGTCGCCTGGGTCCGCCTTGCGCACGTTCACCGCCTTCTGGAGCCAGCAGTGGGCCCCGCTGATGGGATCCGGATGGACGGCGTGGGTCAGGTTCTGATGCACGCCCACGTCCTCCCACCAGATGCGGGCCGTGTCCGGGTCGAAGCTCTTCCAGGGCCGGGCCCCGTGGATGATGTTCAGCTTGTGGCCGCCCTGGCCGTCGCTCTCCAGTCGGGCCAGGTTGGACATGCCCGGGTTCACCCCCTTGTCCTCCTGCAGGCGCCAGCGACCCAGGTGATGGCTCATGGCGATGATCCCCGGTTTGATCCCCTGGGTCACCCAGACCTTGTCCACGAAGTAGCCGATCTCCGTCTCCACCCGCACCAGGTCGCCGGTCTCCACGCCCAGCCGGGCCGCGTCCGAGGGGTGCATCCAGATCGGGTTCTTGTGACTGATCTCGTAGAGCCACTTGGCGTTGGCGCTGCGGGTGTGGATGAGGGTGGGCAGGCGGAAGTTGGGCAGGAGCAGCATCTCCCCTTTGTTGTGGTTGATGTTGGTGGGGTGGACATGGCTCTTGATGGGCCAGGGGATGGTGTACTCCCGCTCCGGCCAGCCCCACTGGTAGAGGGTGTCGCTGAAGAACTCCAGCTTGCGGCTGGGGGTGGCGAAGCCCTGCCGGACGACGCCGTCCACGAGCACGCCGATGGGTTGGCCGTCTTTGAAGACGCGCTGGGCAGAGTCGATGGAGATGTCGGAAGACTGGGGCGTGTCGGCATGGCTCTCCGAGTCCCCCAATCGCATGATCTCCTTCTCATACGGTTTGTAGTTGTTCTTGGTCACCTCGAAGACGCCGTACTTGCGCATGTAGTCCAGGGGGTTGAGCCCCTCGGCGGCGGCGGCCTCCGGCAGGCCGGGCACGCTGTTCTCGAAGATCCAGCGGTAGTACTCCTCCACGGTGATGATCTCGCCCGGCCGGTAGGGGCTCTCGAACCACTGGCGGATGCCCAGGCTGCCGTCCGGGTCCATGCGCGCGGAGAGCTCGATCCACCACTCGTTCTCCTCCCAGACCTCCCCGGGGTTGGCCTCGTAGGTGAAGCGCACCTTCTTCCCGGCCCGCTCCAGGGCCACCCGGCGCACGGGCTGGCGGAAGGCGATCCACTGGCCGGCGTGGGTCTCCTGGCTCATGAGATCGTGGCGCTCCCCGGCGTGGCCCATGGGCAGCACGTAGTCCGCGAACCAGGCCGACTCGTTCCAGGTGGGGGTCAAGGCCACGTGGCACTTGATCTTCTCCTCGTCCTGGAGGGCCTTCAGCCACATGAAGCCGTCCGGGTTGATCCACATGGGGTTGTAGACCCGGGTGAAGTAGACGTCGATCTCGCCCCGGCCCTCCTCCAGGAAGTGGGGCAGGAGGAAGCTCATCTCGTAGAAGGCCAGGGGCCATTCCGGGGGCAGGTGCAGCTCGTTCCAGGCGTTGAAGGGAGGCGGGCTCTTGAAGGGCTTGGGCACGAACTTGTTCCAGCTGTTGGCCGAGGTGCCCCCCTCCGTGCCCACGCTGCCGGTGAGGACGTTGAGGAAGAAGAGGCAGCGGGCCACCTGCCAGCCGCCCAGGTTGCCGATGCTGGCGCTGCGCCAGGTGTGGGTGGCCAGGCGTCCGTTGCAGCGGGCGATGTAGTAGGCCGCCTCCTGGATCCGCTCCACCGGGACCTGGGCCTCCTGGGCCGCCCGCTCGAAGGTGAACTCCCCGTACAGGGCCTTGAGCGCTTTGTCGAAGTATTCGAAGTCCGGAGATTGGAGATTGGAGATTGCAGTCCGAAGGTCCGGATCGCCAATCTCTAATCTCCCGTCTCGGATGGCTTCCAGGGTCTCTTGCCAGTTGACCCAGCGGCGCACGAACTCCTTGTCGTAGAGGTCGTTCTGGATCAGGTAGTTGGCCATGGCCAGGAGCACCGTGGACTCGCTGCCGGGCCAGGTGGGCAGCCAGATGTGGCTCATGCTGGCCGTGTTGCTCAGCCGGGGGTCCATGGTGATGATCTTGGCCCCCTTCATTTTAGCCTCGATGATGCGCTGGGCGTGGGGATTGAAGTAGTGGCCCGTCTCCAGGTGGCTGGAGATGAGCAGGATCACCTCCGCGTTGGCATGGTCCGGGCTGGGACGGTCGAAGCCGCCCCAGAAGGTGTAGCCGGCTCGGGCCCCGCTGGAGCAGATGTTGGTGTGGCTGTTGTGGCCGTCCACGCCCCAGGCCTGGATGCAGCGATTCGTGTAGCCGTCCTCCCCGGGCCGGCCCACGTGGTACATGATGCCGTCCCGGCGGCGCAGCCGGCTCTCCCGCATCTTCTCCCCGATCTCCTCCAGGGCCTGCTCCCAGGTGATGCGCTTCCACTGGCCTTCGCCCCGCTTCCCCACCCGCTTCAAGGGGTAGAGGATGCGCTCCGGATCGTAGATCTGGTTGTGGGTGGCCGGGCCTTTGGCGCAGTTGCGTCCCCGGCTGCCTGGGTGGACCGGGTTGCCCTCGAACTTCTTGATCTCGAAGGTGGTTTTGTCCACGTAGGCCAGGAGGCCGCAGGCGCTCTCGCAGTTGAAGCAGACCGTGGGCACCAGGGTGTAGCGCCGGGCCACTCGCCGAGGCCAGAGCTTGCCGTCCCACTCGATCCAGTCGTCCCACTTCTCTGGCGGCGGGTACTGGCTCATGCGCCCGTCCGGGTGCTGGACCACGGTCATGGGCACCGGCTCTGGGGTCAGTTCCGTTTGGGAAAACCGAGGCATGGCCTGCCCGGCTACGTTGGTCTCCTGGCCCGGACCGGGGTCCGTCTGGGAGGCGCCCAGGCCCAGCATGCTGGCCAGGAGTCGGTGGATGCGGCTGGGAGGCTTCGGTCCTGTGTCTGACATGGACGATCACTCGCTTTCCATGAGCGGGTTGAAACGGGCGATTGGGTCACTTGCTACGAGTTCTGGATCTCCTGCGGGGCCATGACGAAGGCGTACTCGAAGAAATAGAGCCCCACCATGGTGCAGAGGGCCGCCAGCCCGGCCAGGATGGGCTGACCAGGGGCCACCAGGATCAGGGGCAGGACATGCCCCAGGGCGATGCTGCCCCACCAGAAGTGGCGGCGGTAGCGTCCGTGGCTGATGTCGTGGGCGGCCCGAGCCGCCACCTCGCTGGCGTGGGGCATGCCGAACTCCCCAAAGAGGGTCACCAGCAGGTCCAGGACGATCATGCTGATGAAGGTGACCCGAGCCAGCTGGCTGGCCTGGGCCGGCATGGCCATGGCGAGGTCCATGAGCAGGAAGAGGCCGCTCCCCACCATCAAGGCCTGGACGATCAGGTGGAGGGGGAGCAGGCTGCTCTGCCACAGATCCCGGCCCTCCGCCTGGCCGAAGAGGAAGGCGGTGTAGACCGCCGAGCCTGCCGCCAGGATCAGCCCCAGCCAGAGGAAGAAGGGCCGCGCCTGGGCTGCGGTCCGGGCAGGCAACAGGCCGAAGTGGGCCCCGGTCTCCAGGAGCCACCAGAGCCCGGCCACAGCGCTGAAGCCCACCAGCAGGAAGGCCCCCCGGGTCAGCCAGCTCCGCCACTGGGGCCGGAAGAGGATGCTCAGGAAGCGCTCCGGCCGATCCAGGTCGTAGACCAGCAGGGCCGTGGTGATGCCGATGAAGAGCAGGGAGAGCAGGCCCGTGACCACCGCGGTCAGGCTGTCGAAGGGAAAGAGGTTGAGTCCCAGGCCCAGGCTCAGGAGCATGAAGGCGCCGCTGCCCAGCCCTTTGGTCACCAGGTAGGCCGGGACGGGCCAGTGCCAGGGGATCTTGTGCTGGGCGTTGTAGGCCACCTGGACCATGTGCTCCGCTCGGCGGCCACCGATCTGGATGGGGCCGTCCAGGGGGACGCCCTGGGGCTGGGGTGTGCGGATGGGAGCGCCCGAGTGGGCCACCCGAGCGGGTGCGGGCTCTCGCTGGGGATGGTGGTCCCCGCTGTGGCCATTGTGGTGGCCGTTGTGATGACCGTTGCCCGCGTGCAGGGGGATCACATCCGCCCACATGAAGCTCTCCGGCGTACGGGCCGTGGCCGTGGGATGCAGCGCCACGTCGTTCCCCTCGATGTAGAAGAGTTTGGGCGCGGTGCCCTGCTCCGGCTTGCGCACCACCACGTCCTGGGTGGCCAGGATGTGGCTGATCTCCGAGTGGGGGTCGTCCATGTCCCCGGCGATGATGGCGTGCTCCGGGCAAACCACCACGCAGGCCGGTTCCAGCCCCAGCTCCACCCGGTGGGAGCAGAAATGGCACTTGGCCGCGGTGTGGGTCTCGGGATCGATGTAGATGGCATCGTAGGGGCAGGCCTGCATGCACGCCTTGCAGCCGATGCAGATGTCCGGATCGAACTCCACGATGCCGTCGTCCCGCTGGTACATGGCCGTGACCGGACAAATGCGGACGCAGGGCGGGTTGGCGCAGTGGTTGCAGCGGGTCACCTGGAAATGGCGGCGGCTGTCCGGGAAGACGCCGGTCTCCACGTACTTGACCCAGGTGCGGTAGACGCCCAGGGGCACCTCGTTCTCGCTCTTGCAGGCGGTGGAGCAGGCATGGCAGCCGATGCACTTGCGGTTGTCGATGACAAATCCGTAGTTCATAGGGGCAGTCTCGTCACGGTGTGGACTCGTGGTGGTTCCAGCCTGTAGGCCAGGGCTGTCCCGGGCTGGGAAAGTCTGTTTTGGATGGCTCGGTCGTGGCGTTGGGTGGACGTGGATGTCGGAGCGGGCAGCCGACTCCCAGTGTAGCACATTCTGCAGGGATGGGCGACACGCGCCAAAAGGGGACAATGCCGGCCACACGGGGTGGGACCGGCATTCGTGCCCTGGTGTCCGTTACTCGGTTACGGTGCGCTCCACGTCCTGGCACCGTCCGGGATGGCGAGCATCTAGATGAAGAGGGTGACCCGGCTGCGCAGGGCGTCGGCCAGGTAGGTGGCGACCCCGCCTACCTCGATCTCGTCCCGCAGTTCGTCCTGCCGGATGCCCATGACGTCCCGGCTCATCTCGCAGCTGACCATGCGCACGCCCATCTCCTGGCAGAGGTCGATGAGCCCTTCGATCGACTCCACGTTCTTCTGGGCCATCATGTAGCGCAGCATCCGGGAGCCTACGCCGAAGAAGTTCATCTTGCTCACCCCCATCTGCTGGGTGGAGGCCGGGGTCATCAAGGACATCATCTTCTCCGGCAGGCTCTTGCCGTCGATGATTCGCTTCTTGCGCAGCGCGTTCAGCCCCCAGAAGGTGAAGAACATGGAGACTTCCTGGCCCAGGGCCACCGCGCCGCTGGCGATGATGAAGGCGGCCAGCACCCGGTCCAGCTCACCGGAGAAGACCACGATGGTCACCTTGTCCTCTGGGACCCGCTCCTCCAGCTCGGCGATGCGCTCCTCCAGGGCCGCGATGCGTTCCGCCAGATCGACAGGGGACTCCGCTGTTTGGGCCTCGTTCGTGCCGTTGACCAAGGTCTGTTGCGTCGTGTCGGACATGTGTGGGGCTCCTTCCCTTTTCCACTCGGTTCCTCAAGAGGCCTGGGGCCACTCGAGGCGGTTCGCGGACGGTGGTTCGCGGCTGGGCGAACCGACTACTTGGTGCGCTTCACGTAGTGGACGTAGAGCTTCTTGCCGTCGGGGCCGGACTCTTCGCCCTGGCCCACCAACTCCACGTTGCGGGCGCTCTGGGCCCATCCCTGGAAGTCCTTGATGCTGCCTCGGTCGGTGCTCAGCACCTTCAGCACCTGGCCCACTTCCATCTTCATGATGGCCTGGCGGGCCTTGAGCAGGGGCATGGGGCAGTTCAGCCCTTGGACGTCCAGGGTCTGGTCGGCGACTACGGTGGTCATGGGATTCTCTCCTTACTCTCGAAATCGGCTGGAAATTTGGAACTTCTCACGGAAACAACAGGCAGGCTGGCCTGGCGGGGCAGTGCCGGTCAGCTTGCCGCCGCGGCCGCAGCCACGGCGCAGATGTTCTTGCCCAGTTCCAGGGTGCTGGCCTCCTCCTCATCCGGCTGGGTCAGGCCGATGTTCACCCGTTTGATCTCCACGTACTCCGCCGGCATGATGGGCAGGTGGCTGAGCACGAACTCCACGAACTCCTCCCGGCTGGCGAACTGGAGGGCCGAGTTCTCCTGCCAGAGGTCTGCCAGGCGCTTGGCGAAGAGGCCCTGGTCATTGGCCTCCGTGGGGCTGGCGTAGTGGCCGGGCAGCACCCAGGCCTCCCCGGGGATCTGGCTCTTCACCTTCTGGAAGATGGTCTCGTAGACGATGGGGGCCCAGGCCTCGCCCTGGCCGCCCAGGTCCGGCCGACCGAAGCTCTCGATGAAGAGGTTGTCCCCGGTGAAGAAGAAGCGCTCTCCGTCCGGCCCGCTGGCCAGGAAATTGACCTGGCCCAGGGTGTGCCCGGGCACGTGGATGGTCTGGATGGTCAGGTCGCCCAGGGTGAAGGCCATGCCCTCCTTCAACATCTCGTACTCCATCTTGGCCGGGAGCATGTCGAAGGGGTGGATGCCGTCGTAGGGGTGGAGGTAGTAGGGAGCGCCGGTGGCCAGGGCCAGGGCCGGCCCACCGCTGATGTGGTCCGCGTGGGCGTGGGTGTCCAGAATCAGAGCCAGGGTTGCGCCCTGGGCCGCCAGGAAGTCCTGGTACTTTTCCGTGTGGCGCAGGGGGTCGATGATGGCCGCTTTCCCCTGGCTGATGAGCACGTGGCTCAGGCAGCCCCGGGCCGGCCGGTCCACCTGGTAGACCTGGTAGCTCTCCGTCTCCGCCACCGGGCGGAAGACGTAGAAGTTGCCCCAGGCCTCCATGCCCTCGGCCAGGTTCACCGCCGAGCGTCCCTCCTCCTCCAGCAGCGCGGCCACGAAGTCGCTGGCCCCGCCCTTGGCGCAGACCACCACGATCTCCCGCTCTGGATCTTGAGGGAGCTGAGCCAGAGCGTGCTCCGTGTTCTCGAAGAACTCAAAATAGGGGATGTTCACCATCTCGGGCGGGTAGCGAGACTCGATGCGCCAGGTCTCGAACTCGTCCGCGTTGCGCACATCCAGGATGAAGAGGCCGTGGTCCGGCTCCTGGAGCTTGCGGTAGAGCGCTTCCACGGTGATCTGCTGGCTGATCTCCTCGCTGGCTTCCGGGTAGGTGACTTCTGGGGTGCTCATGGCGCCAATCTCCTGAACTTGAACAGGCAGTGGACTCGAACGAACAGGGGGCCTTCGCAACAGGAACAAGCACGGTCAGGCGGTGTGTCTGAACGATCTGCGGGTCATGGCTAGGACGGCACTGCCAGGACAGCTGCGCCGTCGATCCGGACAGGTTTGCAAGGCTTTTCAGCAGGAACTCAAGCGAGAGCGTGGTCTTCGGGGTGGCTGCAGTGTAGCATGGATCACCCGGTGGGGCATCACCCAGCTGAGGGAATTGGAAGCAGAAATTTCACCCATTTGGGTGAAATTTCCGGGAGGTGCAGGGATAAGGTTGAGGTGGGGGCAGGGGCGGTGCGGCCGGTCAGATGTCGATCAGGCCCAGGCGCAGGGCCTCCACCACGGCCTGGGTGCGGCTGGGCTTTTGCAGCTTGCGCAGGATGCTCTTCACGTGGGAGCGGACCGTCTCCTCGCTCAGGACCAGTCGCTCCGCGATCTCCCGGTTGGTGGCGGTGGTGGCCATCAAGGCCAGGATCTCCTGCTCCCGGCGGGTGAGGCGAGGCTGGCCCCGGTGCGGGGGGCTGTGCTGGGCCAGCTGGCTCGAGCTCCGCTCCATGATCAGCCGGGTGATGTGGGGGTGCAGATAGGCCTGGCCCGCGGCCACCTGGCGGATGGCTCGGGCCAGCTCGCTGGGAGTGATCTCCTTCAGCACGTAGCCGTCCACCCCGGCGTCCACCGCCTTGTAGACCTGGGCCGCGTCCTGCACCGCGCTCAGCACCAGGATGCGGCTCTCCGGGCAGGTCTGGCGCAGCTGACGGGTCACCTCCACGCCGCTCATGTCCGGCAGGGTCAGGTCCAGGAGCACCAGATCCGGCCGGGCATCCCAGCAGAGGGCCAGGGCCTGGGCGCCGGTGCCGGTCTCCCCCACCACCTGGAACTCGGGCTGGAGCTCCAGGACCATGCGCAGACCCCGGCGCACCACCGCGTGATCGTCCACGATGAGTATGCGGATCGGGCCTGTCTCGCTCATGGCGCGGACTGCTCCTGTTGGGTCAACGGCACCGTGGCCAGGATGGTCGTCCCCTGGCCTGGGCAGCTGCGGATCTCCAGCTGGCCGCGCAGCTCCTGCACTCGGCGGCGCATGCCCTCCACGCCCACGCCCGGGAGCAGGGTCACTTCCTCCGCCTGGAAGCCGGCCCCGTCGTCCACGATCTGCAGACGGATAGCGCCGTTGTTGGCGCTCAGCTTGACCCAGGCGTGCTGGGCGGCCGCGTGGCGCCCCACGTTGGCGATGGCCTCCTGGGCGATGAGGAAGAGCTGGCGACGCAGGTCCAAGGGCCAGCGATTGAACTGGGGCGTCACCTCCACCGTGAGCTGCACAGGCCGGTCCGCGCAGAGGGCGGAGAGGTGTTTCTCCAGCCCGTTGACAAAGCGGCTGCGGTTCAGGTCCCCGGGCAGGATCTCCAGGATGGCGCTGCGGATCTGGTGCAGCGCGGTGAAGGCCAGGGGGTGCAGGCTGCGCAGCTTCTCCTTGACCTGGGCCACCTCCGGCGGATGGTCAGGCAGCATGTCCGTGCAGGCGCTCAGGCCGTAGGCCAGGCCGAAGAGGCTCTGGCTCACCGTGTCGTGGATGTCCGCGGCGATGCGGCTGCGCTCCTCCTCGATGGCCTGGCGCTGGGCCCGGTCGATGCAGAGTCGCAGGCTGCCCAGGGCCACCCCCGCGTAGTTGGCCAGCAGCCCCAGCCCGATGGCCCGGGATTCCTCCAGCTCTTCCTTGCCCGTGCAGTCCACGATGAGGACGCCCACCGGCTGCCCTCGCAGGTACATGGGGAAGATGTGGTAGCAGCGGCCCAGGGCCAGGCCCTGGTTGAGCTCCGGGTTGGCCGTGGGGGGCTGGCCATCGGTGATGCGCAGGATCTCCTGGTTGGCCACGGCCTGGGCCACAGGGCCCCCGTCCGAGTCCACCGGCAGGAGGGCCGCATGGCCGATGGGCGTGGTCGCATCCCCGCCCCGGCTCAGCCATCCGGTGAGGACGTTGGCCCCAGGCTCGTAGACGGCCACCACCGCCCGGGGAAAGCGCATGTAGTCCACCAGCCCGGCCAGGAGCTGCTCCTGGAGCTCCGTGGGGTCCGCGGAGGACTGGAGGCTGAGGGTCAGGGTCTGGATGAAATGGAGCTGCTGGGAAACGTTCATCGGCTCCGTTCCAGGGTGGGACCAGGGCCGGTTTCGGTCTGGCTGCGGGCCCTGGTCCATGCTTTGGCGAATCACGGGTGCGCCTATTTTAGCATCCCGATAGCATCTGCTCAAGGAAGAAGAAAAAGAGGCGACAGAGGAGACAGCGGAGACAGCAGTGGCAGAGATTGGCAATTCGAGATTGAAGGTCGGCCCTCGACTAGAGAGCCGCCAATCTCCCACTCTCCAATCCGGTCTGACCAAACACCGTCAGACAAAACAGCTATGCCTCGTCTCGGCTTGGATCTAAGGGTGACTCCCAAATATCAGCACCCGCACCCCCTGGAAGCGCCACTCCCGGGGCGGACCCAGGAGGCGGGTCAGCTCCTGGCGGATGAGCTCCTGAGGATCTGTGTACCACTCGTGGGAGTAGACCAGCCAGACCCGCTCCCGGCCCTGGACCAGACGGCGCAGACGGGGCAGGGCCTCGGGTGTCATCTTGGGCTCCAGCCGGCCGTCCGCGAAGGGGTCCACGGGCAGGCCGTGGAGCGTCACCTGGCCGGCCCGGGGCGTCTCCCGGAAATAGTACTCGAAGGGGAGTTGGGTCCAGCCCGCGTTGAAGAGGATCAGCGCGTCGGGCTCCGCCTCCTGGGCCAGGAAGGCGGCCACGTCGTCCCAGGCCTCCCGCTCCGGGGCCCGGTAGAAGCGGGCCAGCCCCAGGCCGTTCAGGGCCAGGATCCCGGCCAGGACGCCCAGGAGCAGAGGCCGGGGGCGCAGACGGCCCAGGCCTAGGGCCACCAGCAGGATGGCCGGCAGGGTGGCCCCGATCAGGGAGCGCTGGTGGAAGATGGGGCGCACCAGGAAGCTCACCCCGATCTCCCCCAGGATGGGTGTCAGGAAGAGGCTCAGGAGCAGCCAGGTCCAGAGGGAGCGGCCCAGGCGTCCCACACCCAGCCCCAGCAGGAGGAGCCAGACGAGCAGGGCCGGGTTGATCCAGGGGGAATTGTCCGGCAGGTAGGCGAAGGAGAAGGTCCGCGCCGCCCGCCACAGCCCCTCCCAGGTGACGGGCGGGATCCAGAACTCCCGCAGCACGCCGGTGGTCTGGAGCCAGGCGGGCACGGCCCAGGGAGACCAGAGGAGCAGGGCCAGGAGCTGGCTGCGCAGCCAAGAGCGGGCGAAACCTGGGGGGAGCTGGCTGCGTCCTCGGCGGGAGGCCAGGGCCGTCAGGATGGGCAGGTTCAGGGCCAAGGGAAAGAAGAGGGCTCCGGTGTGGTGGGTGAGCATCACCCCGGCCTGGCTCGCGCTCAGCCCCAGCCAGGGGACCAGGCGTCGCCATCCCCGGGGAGGCTGGGCGCCAGGATCCAGGAGCGGGGCCAGGAAGAAGAGCGTGGCCATCACCGCCAGGGCCAGCAGGCTGTACATGCGGGCTTCCTGGGCCACGGCCACGTGGAAGGGGGAGACGGCCAGGAGCAGGGTGGCCAGCAGGGCCGTGACCGGATCCCTGGAAACGCGCCGGGAAAAGGCGTAAAATAGGGGCAGCGTCAGGGTGCTGGCCAGGGCAGAGAGGGCCCGCACCGCGACCTCGTCCTCCCCCGTCAGCCCCTGCCAGGCGTGGAGCAGGGTGTAGTACAGGGGCGGGTGCTGGTCGATGCGCAGGATCCAGCCCCACATCTCCAGGAGAGGGTGCCGGGCCAGCCAGACGCTGAAGGCTTCGTCCAGCCAGAGGCTGCGGGCGTCCAGGGCGTGGAAGCGCAGTCCCGCGCCCAGCAGCAGGAGCGCCAGCAGGGCCAGGGGCATCCCCCAGCGCCGGGCCTGGGCGGGCGTCACCACTGCAAACGTTTCCCGAGAGCGACCATGACCATCCAATTCCTCACCAACGCCGAGACGATCCAGGCCCATCAGCTCCAGGGCTTCTTCGTGGGCTGGCCCAACCCACCCTCGCCGGAGACCCACCTGCGCCTGCTGCGCCAGAGCGACGAGGTGGTCCTGGCCCTGGACCAGGAGACCGGGCAGGTGGTGGGCTTCGTCACCGCCCTCACGGACCGGGTGCTGAGCGCCCACATCCCCCTGCTGGAGGTGTTGCCCGCCTACCAGGGCCGGGGCATTGGCCGGGAGCTGATGCGGCGCATGTTTCAGCGGCTCCAGGGCCTCTACATGGTGGACCTGGCCTGCGATCCCGCCTTGGTCCCCTTCTACGAGTCCCTGGGCATGCAGCGGGCCACGGCCATGATCCTGCGCCGCTACGAGCACCAGGCGGGGAGCGTCACTCCTTCTGCCAGGGCATGACCCGCCGCTCCACGTACTGGAGCCCGGCGGTGAGCAGCACCCCCAGGAGCATCACCACGAAGAGCCCCGCGTACATCTTCTCCGTGACCAGCACCTCCCAGTAGTAGAAGGTGACGAAGCCCACCCCCTTCTTGGCCCGGATGAACTCGATGGCCACGATGACGATGAGCGCGGTGCCCAGGGCCAGGCGCAGCCCCGCGAAGATCACCGGCAGGGCGCCGGGCAGGATCACGTGGCGGAAGAGCTGCCAGCGGTTGGCCCCGTAGTTTCGGGCCGCCTGGATGTAGACCAGGTCGATGTCCCGGACGCCGGTCATGGTGTTGATGGCCACCAGGAAGAAGGCGGAGATGGCCACCACGGCGATCTTGGGCCCCTCGCCGAAGGGGTTGGGGAAAATGAGCATCATGATGGGGAAGATGGCGATCTTGGGCAGCACGTAGACCGCGGACATGGTGGCGTCCAGCATCAGGCGCACGGTCCGGTTCATGCCCATGATCATCCCCAGGAGGATGCCCGGGATGCCCCCCAGCAGGAAGCCGGCGAAGACCCGCAGGAGGGTGGCCCAGACGTGGCTCTCCACCAGCAGGGCCTTGACCCCCGGCCAGCCCTCGCTGAGCATCCGCTGGGGCAGGAGCCAGGGGCGCCCCCACAGGCTGGTCTGGTTGAACTTATCCACGTGGACGGAGAGGTCCCAGAGGGCCTGGGCGATGCGGGTGGGAGGCGGGAACCAGCGGGGGTTGAGGATCCCGGCCCGGACGATGATCTCCCAGGCCAGGAGCAGGAGCACGGGAAAGCCCAGGGCCAGGAAGCGCTCGTAGAGGGGGCGCTTGCTCAGGGGGACGAAGGCCGCGCCCGCCTCGGCCAGGAGCACGATGAGGGCGAAGTTCCCGGCCAGCCCGGCCCACCAGAGGGGCTTCCAGAGCCCCAGCCCCCCGAAGAGGCCGTTCCACAGGAGCATCCCGGCCAGGGCCAGCCAGAGGGTGCGGCGAGCGTCTGCTTTTCGGCGTTTCATGCGGCTTTTCCTCCGGGCAGGCTTGTTCCGGCCTGCTCTTCCATGGCCCGCATCACCTCGTCCTTCAGGGAATCCCAGATGGCCACGCTCAGGGCCCGGAACTCCTCGGTGGCT
>WGCB01000016.1 GCA_015494005.1 Caldilineaceae bacterium | reverse complement strand
CTTGGAGCGGCTGGGATGGCCGTCGCTTCGCCTGGAGGGTACAGCAGGGAGGTGGGCTTCCGGCGATGGTCGTCACCGGGCGGGGGAGGGGGATGCCGCGCCCACGTTCCCGAAGAGCTAGATTGCGCTCTGAGTTCCCTCAAAGTATACCGCCCCGGCCTGATTTGTCAAACGGGATCGGTAAGGTGTGGTCCGCCTGACCAAAGCGTCAGATTGGGCGGGGAAAAGGATGCGGGATTTTGTGGGCGGAGGCGCGACATCGCCCGGAGAACCTTCAGGCGAAGGCTCCCCGGGCGGCACGGTGTTTCTGAGATATCCGGTGTGTTGGTCTGGGTGGGCTGGTGTCTTCGGTCAGTGCATCGCTGGGGCCAGCCCACTACTTAGTCAGCGCACCACTTGGGTCAGCGTGTCACCAGGGGCAGGAAGACGGCGTGGCTGCTGGACTGGCCGCCTGGATCCGACGGGATGCTCTCCGGTCCACCCGCGAACTCCTCCCGGAGGATGAGGGCCTCCAGGTTGCCCGCCCGCACCTGCACCTGGCCGATGGTCCCGTCTGTTGACCTGGCGCTGGCAGCGCTGTTCGGCACGGCCACCAGCCGCAGCCGGTCTGCCCGCACCTGTTTGCCGTCCTGGCTGCGCCAGGGGATGGTCCCGGCCGGTCGCAGGTTCCACTCCCAGGCTCCTCCCTGGTTGCGGTAGTGCTCCACCTGGATCTTGCACAGCTCCGTGGGCTGGCCCACGGGGCTCTCCAGGATGCACCAGACCAGGTCGAAGGCAGCGGTGGCAGCCGGGCCGCTGGCTGGCGCCATCTCTTCGTGGACCAGGGTGTCGCCCAGGAAGAACTGGACCTGGACCGAGCTGCCGGGGAAGGAGGGATGCAGCTCCAGCCCGTTGGCCGGGGCTCGGAGGAGAAGCTGGCCGATCTCCGGGCCACCGGTGCTTTGGCGGCTGGCGAAGACGGTGGTCATGACCTCTCGGCTCTGGATGTCGAATTCCAGGGACAGGTCCGCACGCCACAGGGCGGCGTTGTCCGGCTCGATGGCCATGCCATCCTGGGTGCCGCTCCCCAGATTCCGGACCACGAGCTGGCCCTGGTCGCTCATGTAGGCCGAGGTCTGGCCCAGCATGAAGTGGGAGATGCCGTCCTTGGTGTACGGGGTGGCCGGGGGAGCGGGCAGGTTGTCCAGCATCAGAGCGCCGATGTCCCGCCCCAGGTTGACGGCATTGTGCCCCTCCCGGCGACTGGAGAGCACCACGATGACGATGTCGTGCTCCGGGTAGATGCGGATGTAGGTGCGCGCGCCTCGCTGGGCGCCGTCCTTGGCCACCACCGGCGTGCCCTGCTCCGTGCCCACGCTCCATCCCAGGGCGTAGGCCGTGCAGGAGACGGGCGACGGCACGCTCCACAGCTCGTCCTGGGAGGCCTGGGTGAGGATGGCGCCGTTCAGGATCTTCATCCCGAAATGCACCAGGTCGTAGGCCGAGGACTCCAGGCCGCCGCCCAGCACCTTCCAGCTGATGTCGTCCGCGCTGATCTCGTTGTTGTTGCTGTCGTAGAGGAGCGCGCGGTTGGCGTCGCCATCACTCCGGTCCTCCATCTGCAGGGTGGGCAGGTTGAAGGGGGACGAAAGCTCGTCCTCCACAATGGCGCCGATGTCCTTGCCCGTGGCTCCCTCCAGCGCGGCGCCCAGGACCGTGTAGGCGTGGGTGCTGTACTTGCAGCCCATCCCCGGGGTGTAGACCAGCTGAGTGCCTGGCGTTCCCGGGTCGCTGTCCGTGTTCCAGAAGGTCTGGGCCGCGTCCAGGGCCGTGGCGTAGGCCTGCACCGGCACGTTGTAGTCCTCGTAGTGGCCGATGCCCGAGCGATTGCTCAGCAGCTGGCGCAGGGTGTGGGTGTGATGGGCTGGCAGAGAGGGGATGTAGTCGGCGCTGGGGTCGTCCAGATCGGCGATGTCACCGTCCTGGAGCAGCTTCATGGCGAGGACGCCGGCCACGGCCTTGCTCACCGAGGCCAGCCGGTTGATGGTGCGGGCCGAGTACCAGACGCCGCCGTCCACGTCCTGGTAGCCGAAGCCTCGCATGTAGCGGATGGTTCCGCCCTGGGCGATGGCCACGCTCAGCCCCGGCAGGGAGTTGTCGTCCAGGTAGTCCTGGGCCAGGGCATCCACCTGGGATTTCAGGGGCCAGTCCGGCCGGTCGTTGTTCTGCCGCCAGACACCGGCGTAGCGATAACCGTTCGCCGTGGGGTAGCGCTCGAAGTCCACCAGGCGATAGCCCAGGTCCCGCATGCGGTACCAGCGATTGCGCCAGCCCGTCTCGGTCATGTCTCGGTACTCGGCCCAGGCCCGGCCATTCCGGTTCTCCACCCAGATGCCGGCGTAGTACTGGACGCCGTTGTGCCGGTAGGACTCCACGTCCCAGACCCGGTGGGTGGCCTTGAGCTGGTTGAACTTGTCCGCGAACTCCTGGCTGCTCAGGTTGCGATACTCCGCCCAGGCCAGGTTCTCCGTGTTCTTGACCCAGATCATGGCGTAGCGCAGGCCGTTGGACGTGGAGTAGCCTTCCACGTCCACCATGATGTAGCCGTCGTTGCTATACTGGCTGAACTTGTCCGAGAATTCCTGGCTGGTCAGGTTGCGGTAGGAGGCCCAGGCCAGCCCCTCCCTGTTCTCCACCCAGATGCCCGCGTAGTAGCGAGCGCCGCCCAGGGTGTAGACCTCCTGATCCACGAGCCGGTAGCCCTGGTCCCGGTAGGCGATCCATTTGTCATGGAACTGGCTGCTGGTGAGGTTGCGATGCTCGGCCCAGCCCCGGTTGTCTGTGTTCTTCTGCCACACGCCGGCGACCCGCTGCTGGCCGTTGACTTCGTCCACCTCGATGTCGATGAGCATGTACTCATCCTTCATCTGGTCGAAGTAGTCGCTGAAGGCGCTGCTGGATAGGTCCCGGCGGGAGGACCAGGCAATGGAGTCGGGGTCGAAGAGGCTGCTGGGCAGGACGCCAGCTGCACCCAGCCGGCCTGGGGTCCCGGAGACAGTGCCGCCATCGCTGGCGTCCCCGGGGAGGGGCTCTTGGGCAAAGGCGGCGGGGGTGAGGGTTCCGAGTAGGAGACTGACGAGGAAGACGAGAAGGGTGAGGCGGGAAACAGCGCGCATAGGGATCTCCTGGCGATCGTTGGGGTGGTAGTTGGGACTGCATTCGTGGCCCAGTCTACCAGGAGGATCCTGTGGCGGATATGGAGGAGGTCACCGCGGCAGTGTGTTGGTGATCACAGGGCGAAAAAATGGGGATGACTCCCCCTCACCCCCTTCTGGACCGCCCGCGACGCCGCCGGCGCGTTCGGGGACGGGCCGCCTCCGCCACGGGGATGCTCAGCTCGGGCAGGGACACGTCCGGCCCGG
>WGCB01000015.1 GCA_015494005.1 Caldilineaceae bacterium | reverse complement strand
GAGAGAGACCATGCGCGAACGACGATCCAGCGCGGCCCGCCGTCGGGAACGCCGCCAGGCCCGAGCCCGGGAAGCCCTGGCCAAGGTGGTCCAGCCCATCCACAACCAGCTGCCCCCCACCATCATGCTGGACGAGGAGGGGGTGGAGAAGATCCACCAGGCCTCCATGCGCTTGCTCAAGGAGCGGGGCATCCTCATCGTGGACTACCCCCCGGCTCTGGAGACCTTCCGCCGCCACGGGGCCCGGGTGGAGGGGAACACCGTCACCATCGACGAGGAGACCCTGCTCCACTTCGTGAAGCAAGCGCCCTCCACCTTCATCCAGCTGGCCCGCAACCCGGCCAACAACCTGCCCATCGGTGGGGACTACACCGTCTTCGCCCCGGTCTACGGCCCGCCCTTCGTCGCGGACCGGGATCGGGGACGGCGCCAGGCCACCCTGGAGGATTTCCGCAACTTCGTCAAGCTGGCCTACATGGCCGAGCACATCCATCACAGCGGCGGCACCCTGGTGGAGCCCAACGACATCCCCCAGCGGGAGCGTCACCTGGACATGCTCATGGCCCACATCACCCTGAGCGACAAGGCCTTCATGGGCAGCGTGACCCACCGGAACAACGCCGCGGACACCGTCGCCCTATGCGAAATTCTCTTCGGCGCCGAGGCCATCCGGGAGCATCCGGCGGTGCTCTCCCTCATCAACGCCTCCAGCCCTCTGCGCTTCGACGACCGCATGCTGGGCGCGCTGGAGGTCTACGCGCAGGCCCGCCAGGCCGTCCTGGTCACCCCCTTCATCATCGCCGGGGCCATGTCCCCCAGCACCCTGGCGGCTACCCTGGCCCAGCAGAACGCGGAGGCCCTTTTCGGCATCTGCTACGCCCAGATGATCCAGCCGGGCACGCCCTGCGTCTACGGCTCCTTCCTGGCCAACATCGATATGAAGAGCGGCGCCCCCTGCTTCGGCACGCCGGAGAACGCCATGGCCATCTACGCGGGGGCCCAGATGGCCCGCCGCTACGGGCTGCCCTACCGATCCGGGGGCAACTTCACCGCTTCCACCATCCCAGACGCCCAGGCCGGCTACGAGTCCGCGGGGACCATGTGGCCCACGGTCCATGCCAAGACCAACTTCGTCCTCCACGCGGCGGGCTGGCTGGAGGGGGGCCTCATCGCTGGCTACGAGAAGTTCGTCCTGGACCTGGAGCTATGCGGGATGATGGCGCGTCTGGCCAAGGGCATCCGCCTGGAGGAGGAGGATTTCGCCTGGGACGCCTACGCGGAGGTGGAACCGGGCAGCCACTTCCTGGGCTCCCAGCACACCATGCGCCACTACCGCACCGCCTTCTACCAGCACACGGTCTTCACCACGGACAACTACGAGCGCTGGGAGGAGGCCGGCAGCCAGGACGCCTACCAGCGAGCCAACGCGATCTGGAAGCAGACCCTGGCCATCTACCAGCCCCCGGCCCTGGACCCGGCCAAGCGGGAGGAGCTGGAGGAGTACGTGGCCAAGCGCCGGCGGGCCATCCGGGCAGGACAGTGAACAGGCGGCATGAAGAGGCGGCAAGGTGACCAGATGACCCACATGCCCGAGGCCCGGCGCTGGCCGGGAAGCGAATGGTTGAAGGACCATCCCCGCCTGCTGGAGCGGGTCTACGACGTCACCAAGGCCCTGCTGCAGCGGACCTACCCGGTGATGAAGCGGCTCAGCCCCAGGTTGACGGAGCGGCTCCTCCTCTGGAGCGAGGAGCTGGCGAAGGGCTACCTCTTCAACTGCCAGATGTGCGGCCAGTGCATCCTCCACAGCACCGGCATGACCTGCCCCATGAACTGTCCCAAGAACCTGCGCAACGGCCCCTGTGGCGGCGTCCGCGCGGACGGCCACTGCGAGGTCATCCCGGAGATGCCCTGCGTCTGGGTCCAGGCCTGGCGACGCAGCCAGCACATGGCCCGCTACCGGGACGAGATCCTGCTCATCCAGCCGCCGGTGAACCGGGCCTTGGAGCACACCTCCGCCTGGGTCAACATGCTGGAAGGCATCGACACCCAGACACCCTCGGGTTGGGATAATGGGTAAAACGGTACACGGATTGCACAGATTACACGGATTTGGAATTTCGGGGAACATCACGGGTGCGCATCCGTGTCATCCGCGAAATCCGTGTACAAACCCTTTTCACCACGACAACCATGAACGATCCACGACCCCTCCGCGCGGATAGCCGTCTGGAGCGGGTGCTGCGCTCCGGCCGTTTCGCGGTGACCGCGGAGCTGAACGCGCCGGACAGCGCCGACCCGGAGGATGTCTACCGCAACGCCCTGGTCCTGGCCGAGGTGTGCGACGCCATCAACGCCACGGACGGCTCCGGCGCCAACTGCCACATGAGCAGCATGGGCTGCTGCGCCCTCCTCACCCGGGCCGGCTACGAGGCCGTGCTCCAGGTCAGCTGCCGAGACCGCAACCGCATCGGCATCCAGGGGGACCTGCTGGGCGCGGCGGCCATGGGCGTGAAGAACGTCCTCTGCCTCACCGGGGACGACGTGAGCGTGGGGGACCAGCCCCAGGCCAAGCGGGTCTTCGATCTGGACTCCATCCAGCTCCTGCGCACGGCCCGCATCATGCGGGACAAGGGCGTCTTCCTCAGCGGACGCAAGCTGAGCACCCCACCTCGCTTCTTCCTGGGCGCGGCGGCTAACCCCTTCGTGCCACCCCGGGAGTTCCGCCACCTGCGCCTGCTCAAGAAAGTGGAGGCCGGAGCCGATTTCATCCAGACCCAGTACTGCTTCGACGTGCCGGTCCTGGAGGAGTTCATGCGTCGGGTCCGGGACCTGGGGCTCCACGAGCGGGTCTACATCCTGGTGGGGGTGGGGCCCCTGCGCTCCGAGAAAGCCGCGGAGTTCATGCGCACCAAGGTGCCCGGCGTCTGGATCCCCGACGCCATCGTGGAGCGCCTGCGCAAGACGCCGCCCAAGCGTAAACGGGAGGAGGGCAAGCGCATCTGCATCGAGATCATCCAGCAGGTGCGGGAGATCGAGGGGGTGCACGGGGTCCACGTCATGGCCTATCGCCAGGAGGAGACCGTGGCCGAGATCATCCAGCGGGCCGGCCTCCTGCCTCGACGGCCCCGCAATGGCCGCAACCGCAATCGCCGCTCCCCCCAGGAAGCGCCCTGACCCGCTGCCCCCGAC
>WGCB01000014.1 GCA_015494005.1 Caldilineaceae bacterium | reverse complement strand
TACCAGCAGCGCGTCCGCCGGCGGGGGCGCGGCCAGGATGCCCTCCCACAGCTGCCGGGCTCGCCGGTCCTGGGAGCGATCCACCTGGGGCAGATAGGTGACCAGCAGGATCGCCGGCAGCAGGAGCAGCAGGGCCGCCAGGATCACGGCCCCGGCTCGGCTGGCCACGGGAGACCCGGTGCCGGGAGCCTCGTCCTCGCCTCGGGGCTGTCCCCGGCTCGCCAGGGCCAGCAGCCAGGCCCCGCCGAAACCGGCCCAGACGGCCCCCACCAGGTAGAGGGGAATGTAGAAGACGAAGATGTCGCCGATGCCGTAGAACAGGTTGAAGCCCTGCTGGATCAGGGCCAGGGGCAGGGTGAGGAGCAGCACATCCCAGCGCCGGGCCCGGAGGAGGGCGACCAGCCCCAGGGCCAACAGGGCCAGCCCGGGCCACTGGAAGTGGATCCGCCACAGCTCCAGGGCCTGGGAGATCCGGGCCAGGGCGGCGGGGCCATCCAGCAGGCTCCCCGCGAAGACCTTGCCGGTGACGAAGTCCAGGAAGCCCTGCCAGCCCCCAGCGTAGAGGCGCAGGACCTCCCCGTCCAGCCGCTGGTAGAGCCAGGGCGAAGCCTCGGGTCCGCTGCGCAGGGGGATGTAGAGGTAGAGGAGCTGGGGCAGGACCAGAGCCAGGACCGCGGTCACCAGCCGGGAGGGCCGGCGCCAGCTTGGATGAGCCCACCAGAGCCAGGCCAGGAGCCCAGGCAGCAGGAAGAGGGCCGTGCGGTGATGGGTCAGGGCCAGGCCGGTCAGGCCCAGGGGGAGGAGCGGGCTGGACCGCGGGGAGGGGGCGCTGGCTGTCCACAGGATGGCCACCAGGAAGAGGGCGTGGAGGGTGTAGACCTCCGCGATGAGGCTCTGGCTCCAGAAGGTGGGGTTGAAGGCCAGGAGCAGCCCGGCCAGCAGCGCGCCCACACCTCGGGCCAGGGCCGATCCCGGCAGCCAGGCCAGCAGGAGCCGGGTCAACAGGGCTGCGGCCAGCGCTCCGGTCACCCCGCTGAGCGCGTTCAGGGCGGTGGCTGGGCTCACGCCCACCAGGGCCAGGATCCGCTGCCAGAGGCCCCCCAGGATGAGGTAGAGGGGGTAGCCGGTGGGATGGGCCAGTCCCCAGCGCCAGGCCGCGAACTGGAACTCCCCGGCATCGCCTGGGAGCAGCTCCGGGGCCAGGGTGCGCAGGTAGATGCCCAGGGCCAGGGCCAGGACCAGCAGGGGCAGCCGTCGTTCCAGGCTTCCAGGCGGGGTGGAGCGGAGCGTCTTGGCGGGGGTAGGGGTGACAGGAGTAGGGTCAGGAGCCATGAATTTGACCGGACCAATGCTTTGGCGGATAATGCTTCAGTTTGAGGGCAGCAGAAGATAGCAGACAGCGAAAGACGGGATGGAGCCTCCCATGGCGAACAGCCCTGACTGGCACGGCCAGGCCCTGGTGATCGTGCCCACCTACAACGAAAAAGAGAACCTGGCCCGGCTGGTGGCCCAGCTGCGAGCCCTGCCCGGGGACGTGCACGTACTCATCGTGGACGACAACTCCCCGGATGGAACCGGCGCCATCGCGGACGGCCTGGCCCAGGCGGATCCCGGCGTGCAGGTCCTGCACCGGGCGGGGAAGCTGGGCCTGGGCACGGCCTACAAGGCGGGCTTCGCCTACGGCCTCCAGCGCAGCTATGGCTACCTCTGCACCATGGACGCGGACTTCAGCCACAGCCCGGCCAGCCTGCCTTCCCTCCTGGACAGGGCCGCGGAGGGCTACGACCTGGTGGTGGGCAGCCGCTACGTGCCCGGGGGCCAGGTGGTGGGCAGCACCGCGCCCCGGAAGCTCATCAGCTACGGGGCCAACTGGCTGGCCCACAAGGTCCTGGGCGTGGCGGTGCGCGACTGCACCGCTGGCTTCCGCTGCTACCGGCGCCAGGTCCTGGAGACCATCGACCTGGAGCGCATCTTCAGCAGCGGCTACAGCTTCCTCATCGAGATGGCCTTCTACTGCCAGCAGGCCGGTTTCCGCATCGGCGAGGTGCCCATCACCTTCGTGAACCGCACGGAGGGGGCCAGCAAGATCAGCAAGCGGGAGATCTACAAGGCCTTCTACACCCTCCTGCGCCTGCGCACCCAGGCCCTCCCCTGGGAGCGGATGGAGGCCTGGGCCCGCCGCAGCTCCCAGGGCGTCCGCAAAGAGCTGTAACCCTCGCCTACTCCTCGTCCTCCCCCCAACCTTCCAGCGCTTCCTTCACCGCCCGGCAGAAGGCGTCCGCGGTGGCGCCGTCCAGCACCCGGTGATCGTAGCTCAGCCCCAGGGTGCTCATGGGGGCGAAGGTCAGGTAGTCCCCGGTGTTGGCCTCCAGGGGATGGCCCTGGCTGACCACGATGGGGCGCTTTTCCACCACGCCCACGCCCAGGATGGCCACCTGGGGCTGGACCAGGATGGGGGTCTGGAAGCGGCTACCGGAGGTGCCGTAGTTGGTCAGGGTGATGGTGCCGCCCTGGAGCTCCTCGGGCCTGAGCTGCCCGGCCCGGGCCCGCTGGGCCAGGTCGTTGACCCGGCGGGCGATCCCCTCCAGGCTCAGCTCGTCCGCGTTGCGGATCACCGGCACGATGAGGCCGCCCAGGCCGTACTCGTCCGGCGGCAGGGCCACGGCCATGCCCACATGCACCCGCCCCTTGATGATCACCCCCTCCTCGGTCCAGATGGCGTTGGCCGCGGGCACGGCCCGCACCCCGGCCACCAGGGCCTTGATCAGGTAGGCGGTCAGGGTCAGCTTGACGCCCCGGCGGGCGAACTCGGCCTTGTGGGCCTTGCGGTGGGCCAGCACCGCGCGCATGTTCACGTCCCACATGGTGGTGACGTGGGGCGCGGTGAAGGCGC
>WGCB01000013.1 GCA_015494005.1 Caldilineaceae bacterium | reverse complement strand
TGACGAAGGTGGCCACGCTGATGAGCCAGATAACCAGTGCGCCCTGCAGGAGACGTCGTGTGATGTATGGGAGCATGGGAAGATTACAAGAGCAAAAATTAAAGAAAGATTGAAGATTGAAGATCAAAGATTGGGAGATTGGGAGGGTGAGAGATTGGGAGATTCGGAGATTGAGAGAGTAAGAAACTAAGAGATTGAGAGATTGGGGAAACGTCAATTGTTCCTGGCGCTCCGCCCAATTTCTACTCTCCAATCTCCAGTCTCTACTCTCCCAGTTTAATCACCGAATCTCCCAGTTACCCAGACTGCTTACTCCTCAATCCACCACTTGTAGGCCTGCTGGTAGATGGCACTGCCGTTCTTCGGGTTCTCGGGCAGGCCCTTGATGCGCTTGTTGAAGACGTTCATCCACTCGTCGAACTGGAGGTAGAGCACCGGCACGTCCTCCACGAAGATCTCCTGGATCTCGTCGTAGATGGGCTTGCGATCCTCGAACTTGACCTTCTTCAGCCCCTCCTCGATGAGCTCGTCCATGCGGGGGTTGCTGTACTGGGCGAAGTTGTTGCCCCCGTCCGAGTGCAGAGTGCTGAAGGGATCCGGCTCCACCGCGCTGCCATAGGTCCAGTTGAAGAGGGAGCAGTCCATGGTGCCTTCCCGCATGCCCTGGAGGATGGAGGCCACCGGCGCCTCCTCCAGCTGCATGTCCACACCGATCTCGGAGAGGAGCTGCTGGGCCAGCTCGGCGATGGGCCGGCGAGCCTGGTCACCGGTGATGGTGGTGCAGGTGAAGGCCAGCTTGGTCCCGTCCTTGGCCCGCACGCCGTCGTCGCCCACGGTCCAGCCAGCACCGTCCAGGAGGGCCTTGGCCTTCTCAGGATCGAACTCGTAGCGCTTCAGGTCCGCCTTGTGGTAGGGGCTGGCCGGGGTCAGGTTGGAGTGCGCCACCTGGGCCGCGCCGTTCCACAGGTCGTCGATGATGCGCTGGCGATCCAGGGCGTGGAGCAGGGCCTGGCGCACCTCTTTCTCCGAGAGCTGGGGCAGGGTGTTGTTCAGCGGGAAATGCTTGATGGAGTTGGCCAAGGTGCGGTAGACAATGAAGTTGGGGTCCTGCTCCAGGGCAATGCTGTCCTCCACCAGCAGGGGCCAGACCGCGGAGTCCGCCTCGCCGGTCTGGAGGGCGATCATGCGCACCGAGGGCTCGGGCACCACGTCCTGGCGCAGGACGTCGATGTTGGGCCGGCCCCGGAAGTGATCGTCGAAGGCCTCCAGCTCGGTGAACTCGGCCGGTCGCCACTCCTTGAGCTTGTAGGGCCCGGTGCCGATGGGGGCGGTGCGGTAGGTGTCCTCGCCCACCTCTGCGTGGTACTTGGACTGGACGATGACCGTGCCCGCCCAGCTGGTCAGGGAGGCAGCGTTCACCTCGTCCATGTTGACCACCACGGTGTATTTGTCCGGGGCATCCACCGAGCCCACGCCGGTGAAGTCGCCAGCGATGGAAGCGCCGTTCTCCGGGTTGCGGTAGTAGTCGAAGGTGTACTTCACATCCTCCGCGGTAAGCTCCGTGCCGTCGTGGAACTTCACCCCTTCGTGGAGCTTGAAAGTGTAGGTGAGGCCGTCCTCGGAGACATCCACCTCCTTGGCCAGGACGTTCTCCAGCTCGTTGAACTCGTTCACCGCCACCAGCGGGTTGTGGATGTTGATGATCATCACCCACTGGACTGTGGGACCCGTGTCGTCCGGGCCCAGGCCGGCCACTTCCTGGTGCCCCATCCAGACCATGGTGCCGCCCTGCTTGGCCCCGCCCTCCGCGGCGGCTGGGGCCTCGGCCGGCGCCTCCGCGGGGGCCTCCCCCGCGCTGGGCGGAGCGGCCGGCGCGGCGCAGGCCGCCAACAGGCCACCGAAGGCCGTGGCCGAGACGCCCACGCCCACGTTCTGCAGGAACCGCCTCCGGGACATGGCAAGCCGGGACGTTCTGCCCTTTTCCGGTTCAGGGTGCTGTTTCATCTGTGCCTCCTTCGCTGACAGATTGAGTAAATGGATCCGTTGGAAAGAATAGTGGGGAAAAGGTCAGACGCCGAGGGGGATGGGCAGGCCCGGCATGGCTCCAGGCCCTGGTGGCATCTTGGAGAAAAGAATAGCCTAGGACGGAGTGGAAGTCAAGGGGTGAAAAAAGGGGCCGGATTGGGGTGTTGGGCGCTGGAAGTCGGGAGTTGGAAGTTGGGAGTTGGTGGTGGGCGTCCCGGTCTACCGACTCCCAGCTCATCCCCGGGGCAGGACGAAGAAGAAGCGGGAGCCCACGCCGGGGCTGCTCTCCACGCCGATGTGACCGCCGTGGGCCTCCACGATGCCCTTGGCGATGGCCAGGCCCAGGCCCGATCCGCCCGTGGCCCGGTTGCGGGACTTCTCCCCCCGGTAGAACTGCTGGAAGATGTGGGGCAGGTGGGCCGGATCGATGCCCTCGCCGGTGTCCACCACCTCCACCAGGACGCCCTGGGCCGTGCGGCTGGCGCTCACGTGGATCTTGCCCCCGGGCGGCGTGTGGCGGATGGCGTTGCGCACCAGGTTGGCCAGCACCCGGCCGATCTGCTGGGCGTCGATGGCCACCGGATCCACCCCCGACTCCGCCGCGCCCACCAGGGTGATCCCCGCCTGGGCCGCCACCGGCGTGAAGGACTCCAGGGTGTCGGAGATGAGGTCCGAGATGGAGTTGAGCTGCCGGTTCAAGGGCAGGCCGCCCGCGTCCAGCTGGGCCAACTGGAAGAGGTCGTCGATGAGGCCGGAGAGGGAGCGGATGTCCCGCTGGGCCGTGTGCAGGTAGCGCTGCACCGTGGCCTGGTCCTGGACCATGCCGTCGGCCAGGGCCTCCACGATGGCCCGGATGGAGGCCAGGGGTGTGCGTAGGTCGTGTCCCACCCAGGCCAGGAGCTCCCGGCGCAGGAGATCCAGCTCCTCCTGCTTCTGGGCCGCCTCCTCCAGCTGGTCCGCCATCTCGTTGAAGGCCTGGGCCAGCTGGGCGATCTCGTTCCGCCCCACCACCGGCACCCGCACGTCCAGCTCCCCCTGGGCGATGGCCTGGGCGGCTCGGGTCAAGGGCGTGATGGCGTCGGTCAGGGCCATGGAGAGGAAGTAGCCCAGGGAGACGGCGATGCCCCCGGCGAAGAGGAGCAGGATGGTGGCCAGGAGCAGGTCGTGGGGGCTGGCGAACATGAGCCGGGCCGTGACCCAGACGTTGAGGAAGGTGAGCAGGCTGGAGAGGACGTAGCCGCCCAGGAGGAACCAGCTCACCCGGGGGGAGCGCTGGAGCCAGCCCAGGCGGTAGAGGCCGTAGACGGTGATCACCGAGATGACCGCGGTGCCGGTGAGGAAGGAGGCCATGGCCCGCAGCTCCGCCAGAGGGGGCTGCATGAGCAGGAAGAAAACCAGGAGGGCGCCGGCCACCACCAGGGCCACCCCGGTGACGAAGCGCAGGGGCAGGTTCACCGTCCCCAGGCCCAGGAAACCGGTCTGCGGCGGGGAGAAATGTCGGGAGTTCATGTTCATGTGAGTCTGTCCTGTGATGGCTGGAGCCTAGGGCTCAAACCGGTAGCCCACGCCCCAGACCGTCTGGATGTGCTTGGGCGCGGAGGGGTCCGCCTCGATCTTCTCCCGCAGGCGGCGCACGTGGACGGTCACCGTGCTGGGGTCCACGTACTCCGTCACCCCCCAGACCCGGTCCAGGAGCTGGTCCCGGTTGAAGACCTGGCGGGGATGGGAGGCCAGGGTCCAGAGCAGGTCGAACTCCTTCACCGTCAGGGCCACCTCCTGGCCGGCCACCTCCACGATGCGGGTGCGGGGATCGATGCAGAGGTCCCCGAAGCGCAGGGGCTGGTCGCCGCTCTCGGGCTGGGCGGCCTGGGTCCGGCGCAGCACCGCCTTCACCCGGCTCACCAGCTCCCGGGGGCTGAAGGGCTTGACCACGTAGTCGTCCGCGCCCATCTCCAGGCCCACGATGCGGTCCGTCTCTTCGCCCCGGGCGGTGAGCATGATGATGGGCACGTTGCCCTGGGCCCGCAGGCGGCGGGTGATCTCCAGGCCGTCCACCTTGGGCAGCATCAGGTCCAGGACCACCAGGTCCGGCGTGGTGCGGGCCAGGATATCCAGCGCGGCCTGGCCATCCTGGACCACGGTCACCTGATAGCCGGCCTGCTGCAGGTAGA
>WGCB01000012.1 GCA_015494005.1 Caldilineaceae bacterium | reverse complement strand
GCTCAGGGCCAGGGGCGGCGCCTCGTCCCCCGGGTCCGGGAGGTCGTAGCCCCCCAGGATCACCGCCGCGTCGGGCTGGTGCCGGGCCAGATCCTGGGCCAGCTCCTGGGGCGTGGTCCCGTGGGCCATCCGCTGCTGGGCCACCACCCGGACCATGGCGCCGCTCAGGGCCTCCCGCCCCGCGGCCAGGCTCTCCCCCTGGCTCAGCCCGGCCAGCCAGACCCGCAGGGGCGGCAGAGGGGTGATGAGGGCCAGGACGTAATCGAGATCCAGGCCCAGGGAAGGCGGCCCCGCCTGGAGCAAGGGGCCCTGCCCCGACTCATCCCACAGGGGGCGTCCCAGGTCCGCGCCCAGCTCCTGGCAGAGGCGCCCCAGCTCCTGGCAGAGGCGCCCCAGCTCCTGGGGCAGCTGCTCCAGCCCCCCACCCGGACCGGCCAGGTTGGCCTCGGCCCAGCCCACCAGCCGATGGCGCCCGGCCACTGGCTCCACCAGGGCCACGCAGGCCCGCTGGGGCTCCCCGCTCAGGAGCAGGAGCGTCTGGGGCGGTACGCTGGACGAGGCGAGGGCTGGGTTGGACGGTGCGCTGGACGGCTGGATCGAGGACATGGTTGCCTCACCGGAGCTGGGCCAGGAGCCACTGCCAGAGCCCGGTCTCCTGGAGCTGGGTGGCGAAATAGTTCAGTTGGGCGATGAGCAGGCTGAGACGGGCCGCCAGCAGCCGGGCAAAGATGAGCCCCGCGGCCAGCCAGAGAGCCCGCTGGCCGATCCAGGCCCACCCGGCCAGGAGCCGTCCCGGGCCCCGCTGCAGGAGACGGCTCTCCCCGGCCCGCAGGTGGAGCAGGGCGCCGCCGGTGACGATCAGGGTCAACAGGCCGGTGAGGACGGGACCGGCCACCTCTTCCCCAGGCAGGCCCAGAGCCGCTGCCCGCAGGAACTGGGGCGCCAGGGTCCCCTGGATGGCTCCGGCGATGCCCACGCCCAGGCCCGTCCCTAGGAGGAGGGCCACGGGCAGGACCCCCAGCAGGCGCAGGAGCTTCCGCAACGAGGCGCCCTGGGCGGCCGGCGGCCGGCGCATGGCTTCGATCCCCCCCAGCCAGAGGAGCAGGCCCAAGATCAGGGGGATCCACCAGCTGAGCAGGGGCGGCGTGGCCAGGCTCTCCTGGATCTGCAGGGCCAGGCGAGGGGCGAGCAGGGGCGCCAGGAGCCGGGGCGCCAGCACGTTCTTGACGATGAGCACCCCCGCGTAGCCCAGGCTGGCCCCCGCCAGGATGTACTGGGCCAGGCGGGCCAGGACGTTCTCCTTCAGCAGGTAGCTGAAGAGGAACAGGGAGAGGACGAAGCCCAGGATCACCCCCAGATCGTTCCAGAGGGGCGGCAGGGCCGCGGTGAAGGGAGTCATGATCGCTCCTCCTCCCCGCTCAGGAGCCCGGCCAGGTTGCCCAGGATCACCAGGATGACCAGCACGATGAAGCCCATCCCCTGGCCGGTGAGCTGCCAGCCCAGCAGGCGCTCCTCCTGGGGAAGCAGGGGCCGGTTCAGGAGCTGCCGGTAGCGGATGCCCCCGTCGAAACCGCTGACCAGGCCCTGGATCTGGCCGCTGTCCCAGTAGGGGCGCAGGGCTGGATCCGCGGCCGCGCTGGTCACCGCGATGACCGGCGCCTGGTTCAGGGGTTGGACCTGCTCTAGCCAGCGGCGCACGTCCTCGGACTGGGCCGCCACCACCAGGGCCAGGGCCGGGCGCTCCACCTGCAGGGCCCGGAGGATGGGATCCACCTGGGCGGGCTGGCCCTGGATGTTCACCGGGACGCCGGCCCCTGGGGCTTGGCCCAGCAGGGGCAGGGAGGCCGGGCCGCCGGGCAGGTAGCCCCCCTCGCTCACCAGGGGGATGGCCTCCCGGATCCCCGCGCCCCGCAGCCGCCCCGAGGCTCGCTGGATGAGCCGCCGAGCGCTGGCCGGGCCGCCGGGCAGCTGGCTGACGACCAGGAAACGGGCCCGCCGCTCCACCAGGTGCTCGAAGACGCCCAGGGCCACCAGGTCCATCTCCCCTGCGGTGGCGGGGTCGTAGCTCCAATCCACCAGCACCAGGGACTCCTCGGGCAGCGCCTCGATGGCAGCGTGGGCCTCCAGCAGGCCGGGCCAGGCATGGGGCTCTTCCTGGCCAGGGGGGAAGCCCAGGAAGATGCCGCCCCCCATGAGGATCAGGAGCAGCCAGTAGATCCAGGGGCGGCGGGCCAGGGCCGCACCGCCACCGGGCGCCTGGGCCGGCGGATCCGCCAGGTGCACGTCCTCCCGGAAGGCCCCCCGCAGCTCCCGCAGCTGGGGATCGGCGAGCTCTGGACTCGGAGGGGTGGCCAGCGAGGGCTCCAGCCCAGCCCAGCTCAGGTCGGCAGGCTCCAGCAGCCCCTGCAGGCCGGTCAACTGACGCTGGGGGGTCTGGCGGGGTGGACGGACTGCGTCGGCCTCTTCCTGCTCCGGCCGCAGCCAGGGCTGGTCCGGGGGCACCTCCATCTCCGGAGGCGGGGCGAGCTCCTCGGGCTGGAGCCAGGGCTGCTGGGCCAGGAGATCCTCCTCCGAAGGGCCGCTCTCGGACTCCTGGGGTGGGGTCTCCTGGGCGGCCTCCTCCGGTTCCGGTGGCAGCCGCAGCAGGGTGCCGCAGTGGGCGCAGTACTCGGCATCCGCTGGGTTGGGCTGTCCGCAATGGGGGCAAAGTGGCTGGCTCATGAGGGCGTTCGCTTCAGCGGTGGCGCAGGTAGAGGGTGAATCCGGTGAGCACCGCGGCCAGCCCCACGCCCAGGAGGGCGCCGCGCAGGGCCGCCATGACCGGCCAGATCAGCAGCCAGTCCACGAAATCCACCAGGATCCCAGGCAGGTTGGCCTGGGTGAAAGGCGTCTGGACCAGCAGGGTCAGGAAGACGCCCAGGAGGATCCAGACCCCGCCGGGATGGCTCAGGCGCAGGAACTGGTAGGCCGCGGCCATGAGGAAAAAGGCGGTGAGGGCGAACAGGGTCGCCTGGCTGGGCGCGATGACGCTGTCGAAAACCCACTCCATGATGGGGCTGGTGGTCCCCGAGGGCGCCAGCAGTCCCAGGAGCAGCACGGCCAGCAGCACTCCGATGAGCAGCAGGCTCAGGACCCACTCCTCCTGGCCCTTCACCACCCGCCACAGATGCACCCAGAGCACGTTGGCGATACCCAGGAGCAGGGCGAACCCGCTCAGGAGCAGCACCCAGCCGTAGAGGAGGGTGGCGTAGGGCCGGGTGCCCGGCCAGAAGCCGGAGCGATCCACCAGCACCAGCAGGGCCGCGGCAGTGGCGACCAGCAGGCCGATTCGGTTGGTCCAGGTGGCGTTTGGGCTGAACATGGGCGCTGGAATACGGGATCGGAACTGTGAGCTGCAGGGCCGGGACCGGCCTCAGAGCAGGGTGGCCAAGATCAGAGCCAGGGCCAGGAGCACGGCCAGCACCGCCTCCAGCCGGGCCGACCAGTCCGCCTGGCTGGGGGGTGGGGGCGGCCCAGGGCGAAAGAGGGACTCGGCCAGGGCAAAGGGGAGCTGCTCCAGGGCCTCCTCCTCGCTGCCCGGCGCGGCCAGGGGGGTGAGCATCCAGGCCATGCCCGGCGAGAGCCCTCCTCCCAGGAAGATCCCCAGGCGGTCGGGCGTCTCGGCCAGGTTGAGGCTGGCCGCGTAGGTGGCCAGGTCGTTGCCCCCGTACCAGACCGCGAGCCCCGGCGGCAACCCCTGGCGCGGCTGCCACTGGAGCAGGGCCAGGAGCCAGCGGGAGCCCTCTCCCCCCACCACGATCCGGGGCTGGGCCACGCCCAGAGGATAGCGGCTCAGCCGGTTCAAGGCCTGGATGCTGGCCAGCTCGTCCGGGCGCAGCTCGGTGAGCCCCAGGGCCAGCACCGCCGGCCGACCGGCTTCCAGGTGCCGCTCCAGGGTGCGCTCCCACAGGGTGATGAGCTGGCTGGCAGTGGGACTGGTGCTCATGGCTGGGGGTCGGGGTGGGTGGACGGCGAAGGCGCTCCAGGGCGGGTCCTGGGCCCTCCCGAATCCAGGAGGGTCGCCAGCCGCGCTTCCAGGATGGCAGGGCCGTCCGGGTGGTTCAGCAGCTGGGCCCAGGCCGACCAGTTCTCCAGGGAGAGGCTGGCCGCCAGGGGTTGGAGCAGGAGCATCAGCTGCCCGGCCAGGAAGGCCAGGGGCCGCTGTCCGCTGAGCAGGAGGAGCGCGGGCAGGATCTGCTGGCGCTGGGCCAGGGCGGCCAGGCTCTCTTCCAGGGCAGGTGTCCAGGGGATGGCGGTGCGGTCGGTCTCCTGTGGCATGGCTGGCATTCTACCATAAAGCGGGATAAACGTCAGGGCGGGGGCAGGCTGCCCGGCCCGATCCCAGGGGCTGGATGGGGCCCGCGGGGAAGCTCCCGATGGGAGCTGGAA
>WGCB01000011.1 GCA_015494005.1 Caldilineaceae bacterium | reverse complement strand
CTGCTGCACGTCGTACTCGGTGACCGGCGCGTCGGCCATGAGCTGCCGGGCGATGAAGCGGAAGGCCTCGTCCTTCACGGCCAGGCAGTGGGCCGCGGCCCGGCGATGGCTGGCCAGCTGCTCCGGGGTCAACACTGCCTGGACCAGCTGCACCAGATCCCCGCTGCTGACGATGGTGGCCCCGGTGACCTCCCGCACCAGCTCCCACATGCCCGCGTCCACCTTGCTCACATAGGGGACGGCATTGCGGGGGCTGTACTCCATGGCGATGCTCCGATCCTGCGCCCCCTCCTCGGAGTCCACCAGCCAGGCCAAGCCCTGCTCCAGCTCCTGCCAGCTCACGTAGGTGCGGGTCTCGCCGACCAGCTCCGGGGAGCGATGGGCGAAGGTGGAGCGCTCGATGGCGTGGATCAGCCAGCGGGGCCGGCCCTGGGCGGGGATCCAGAGGAACCAGCGGCGGCTCCCAGGGCTGCTCAGCCCGGCCACGTGGGTGGCCACGGGGTTCTGGTCCCGGAAGCCGTAGAGCAGCCAGCCGTGAAGGGAGCGGCGGCTCAGCGCGTCCTGGATCTGGCGGAGGTTCACGGGCATGGCGGGCGTCCCTTCAGGGAGGTGATCCGGTGGCGGGCAAGACCTTCGGCCCGGGGTTATTATTCCACGAGATGGCGTTTCCGTCCAGTGACGGAGAGGGCTGCCCGGGGGTCCGTTGGCCCGCCGTCAGCCCAGCGGCCGCTCCTCGAGGCCCTCCAAGATGGGGTGGGCAATTTGTTCGATTTTCGAAAATTTGTTCGAAAAAACAGCCCGCCACAGTTGACATGTCCACCAAATTGCATTACAATGCCCCTGGCACTTACAGCAAGGTTACAATTTCCCAAACAAGCCCTCTGCTGCAGTTTCGCCCGTTAACTTTCCTCTCTTCCGTGGGCAATCATCCCGCCCAGAAATCTGGAATCTGAAAAGGAGCTCCAACATGTATCAGCAGATCACCCTGGTTGGCCGCCTGGGCAACGATCCGGAAATGCGCTACACGCCCAGTGGCGTGCCAGTCACCACATTCAGTCTGGCCGTCTCCAGGACCTGGACGGGTCAAGATGGCCAGCGCCAGGAGAAGACCACCTGGTTCCGGGTCACCGTCTGGCGCAAGCAGGCGGAAATCGTCAGCCAGTACCTGACCAAAGGCCGGCAGGTCCTGGTGGTGGGCGAGGTGGAGGAGGCCCGTCCCTGGATGGACCGGGACGGCAACCCGCGAGCCTCCCTGGAAGTGACGGCCAACGTGGTTCGCTTCCTGGGCAGCCGCGCGGACACCATGGAGGTGCCCAGCGGCGGCGGGGCCACCGCCGCGCCAGCCAGCAGCGAGGCCGACAGCGAGGAAGACATCCCCTTCTAGGCCCACTTTCCTTTCTCGGCTCACCTTGGCCAGGGAAACCCCAGGTTTGGACGACGTCAAAGGGCTCGTTTCCGCGGAAACGGGCCCTTTGTCATTGGATGCCATTGGAGGAGAGGAGGGCGTGCACGGAGAGCGAAACGCGTTGAACGACCGTGGGCGGAATGGTGGCGCGGTTACCGACGCCATGCCGCAATGCGTTATACGATCTTGGCAAAGGGAGGCCCTTTCAGGTACAATGGTGCCGAAACCAGGAAGCCGCCCGTTCGGCGGCCCAACTGTGCCCTCCCCGCGACTGGACGCTCTGCGATCGGCCAGCCCCAAGCTGGTCTGCAACCAACTGACCAACGTGACCGAAACCATCCACGAGCGAAAGAACCCGAGGCTCCGCATCCAGACCCTGGGCACCCTCCAGGTGACCCGGGACGGCCAGCCCGTGGCCGAGAGCGAGTGGCGCACCCGCCAGGCCCGGCAACTCCTGAAGATCCTCATCACTGAGCGCCCCCGGCCCGTGGCCACGGACCGGCTCATCGACCTGCTCTGGCCCGGAAGCGTGCCCGGCGCCGCGGCCACCACCCTGCGCAGCGCCATCAACGCCCTGCGCAACGTCCTGGAGCCGGAGCGCCCCAACCGGGCCCCCTCCAGCTACATCCACACCCAGGCCCCGGGCTATGCCTTCCGCCCCCACCCGGACATCTGGCTGGACGTGGAGGTCTTCGAGGCGGAGCTGAACCAGGCCGAGCGGACCCAGGACCCCGCCCAGAAACGGCAGCACCTGGAAGCGGCCATCGCCCTCTACAAGGACGACTACCTGATCAGCGACCCCTACGCGGACTGGGCCAAGACCGAGCGCGAACGCCTGCGGGAGCGCTACTTCCACGCCCTGTTGACCCTGGCGGATCTCCTGGCCCAGACCGGGGACTACACCGAGGCCATCTCCCTCACCCGCCGGGTCCTGGCCCGGGACGAGGTGCGGGAAAACGCCTACCAGGCCCTCATGCGCTACCAGGCCGAGTCCGGGGACAGCGCGGCCGCCCTCCTCACCTACGAGCGCTGCCGCTCCGTCCTGGCCGAGGAGCTGGGCGCGGACCCCAGCCCGGTCACCCAGGAGCTGCACCAGCGCATTTTGAAGGGCGAGATTCAGCTCCCCGACGTGGCCACCTTGACCGCCCGCAGCGGAGAAGTCCCGTCACCGGCCCCGGCGGAGGAGAGCGCGCCCCAGCCCTTGCCTCAGCAGACGGTCCTCCCCCACCTGGGAGACCACTTTCCCGACGCCTTCGTGGGCCGGCAGGAGGAACAGGCCCTGATCCAGCAGGCCCTGACCGACACCCTGGCCGGGGAAGGGGCCCTGCTCATCCTGGCCGGGGAGACCGGCGTGGGCAAGACCCGCCTGGCCTTCCAGGCCCTGCAGCAGGCCGGGGACGCAGGAGCCACGGTCATCAGCGCGACCTGCCAGCGCCTGGAGAAGGAGCTCCCCTACGCGCCCCTGGCCGACGGCATCGGCCGCTACCTCCAGGCCCTGCCCGACTCGTCCCTGCGCCGGCTGCCCCAGGCTCCCCTGGTCCACCTGGCCCAGATCATCCCCAGCCTCCAGGACCGGCTCATCCCCCAGGAGCCCAAGCCGGAGAGCCCTCTCACGCCGGAGGAGAACCGGCAGCGGCTCATCGACGGCATCGTGGCCTTCCTCACCGGCCTGGCCCGGCTGCGCCCCCTGGTCCTCTTCCTGGACGACATCCACTGGGCCGACGTGGACACCCTGGCCGTGCTCAGCCGCCTCTCCAAGCACATCCCGGAGCAGCCCATCCTGCTCATCCTGGCCTACCGCACCGGGGATCTGGTGGAGAACGAGAGCCTGCAGACCCTGCTCCGGGCCCTGAGTCGCCACCCTCGCCGCCACACCCTCTCCATGGAGCGGCTCAGCCTGGAAGACGTGCGCACCTTCGTGGTCCACATGCTGGGGGGCATGGACGCCCGAGGGGAGCAGCTGGCCCGCCAGCTCTACGACGCCACCCTGGGCAACGCCCTCTTCCTCACCGAGGCCCTGAAATCCCTCCAGGAGCAGCTCCAGGGCTCCGCCCAGGACCCCCTGGCCACTTGGAGCCTGAGCGACCGCCACTCCCTGAACCTGGGCCGCAGCCAGCGCATCAAGGAGATCATCCGGGAGCGCATGGACCGCCTGCCCGACCAGGCCCGGCGCGTCCTGCAGCTGGCCGCGGTCATCGGCCGGGACTTCAGCCTGGAGCTCCTGGAGCTGGCCTCGGAGACGGACCCCATCCAGGGGCTGGAGGTGCTGCTGCGCCGCCAGTTCCTCATCGAGCGGCTGGACGAGCGGCTGGACTTCAACCACCACGTGGTGCGCCAGGTGGCCTACGAGAGCATGACCGCGCTCTGGCGGCGGCGGCTGCATCGCCGGGTGGCGGACGCCCTGACCCGGCTGCGCACCGCCCAGGAGAACCCGGCGGAGGTGGCCTTCCACTACGGCCAGTCCGGTCCCAGCGGCCGCCTGGACTTCGCCCGCTACAGCATTCTGGCCGGGGAAAAGCTCATGCAGGCCTACGCCTTCCAGCAGGCCATCCGCCACTTCGACGACGCCCTGGAGGCCCTGGAGGATCGCCCCGACAGCCCGCCAGAGCTGATCCGCCGGGCCCTGCAGAACCGGGGCATCGCCTACGAGAACCTGCTGGACCCGGACGGGGTGACCGAGACCTACAGCCGGCTGCGGCGCTGGGCCCTGGAGCACCAGGAGAGCACCCTGGCCCTCATGGCCCACACCCGGCTCACGGCCCTGCTGGGCGTGGTGGGCCAGCAGCGGGAGAGCAACGCCATGCTCCCGGAACTCCTGGCCGAGGCCAGCCAGGAGATCACCCCGGCCCTGGTGGACCTCATCGAGCGCCGGCGGATCATCCACAGCCTGGATCCGGAGCTCCAGGGGCCGGCGTGGGCGCGGCTGCAGCCACCGCCCCCGGTGCCAGGGGACCCGGTGACGGAGATCGTGGCCACCATGGGCCCCACCCACGCCGGCCCCTGGAGCTCCGGATCCAGGCTGTGGATGATCCGCCGGCGCTCGATGAGGTCCACCAG
>WGCB01000010.1 GCA_015494005.1 Caldilineaceae bacterium | reverse complement strand
CCCTGCCCGGGGTGGAGCTGGGGGTGGACGAGCGGGGCTGCCTCACCGTGCGCGGCCCCATGACCCGGGGCCGGTTCCTGCACACCAACGACCGGGTGACCCTGCGCCCGGACGGTTCCTTCCTCTGGCTGGGCCGGGTGGACAACGTCATCAACAGCGGCGGGGTCAAGGTGCCGGTGGAGGAGGTGGAGCGGGCCGTGGAGGAGGCGCTGCTGGCACTGGCCGAGGGGAAGCCGGAGCTGGCCGGGCTGGCGGAGCGGCGCTTCCTGGTGGCTGGCCTGCCGGACCCTCGGCTGGGCCAGGCGGTCACCCTGGTCCTGGAAGGGGAGCCCCTGGCCCCCCCGGTGATCGGGTTCCTGGAGGAAGCCCTGGCGGCGCGCCTGCCCCGCTACCACGTCCCACGGGCCATTCACACCCTGCCCCACTTCGCCGAGACGGCCACCGGCAAGATCCAGCGTCAGGAGACCCTCCAGCTCCTGGCCCAGGAGCGTCCTCCCAGGACGTTTTGACAGCCCCCTTTCTCCCCTCCTATAATGGGTCCAGAAAAGTGCGTGCCAGGGAGGCGCACGCAGCCCCTGGCACTTCGTGAACCCTGGACTGCGAAGCCCTGGTTTTGGGGCATCGATCCACATCGATCGACTGAGAAAACATCATGGCCATCCGACAGATCATCACGCCCTGGGATAAGAATGGCGAGATCCTGCGCACGCCGGCCCGGCGGGTGCGGGAATTTGGGCCGGAGCTGCACCAGCTCCTGGACGACATGGTGGAGACCATGCGGGAGGCCTCCGGCGTGGGGCTGGCCGCGCCCCAGGTGGGAGTGGGCCTGCGGGTCACCGTCATCGAGTACCCGGAGGACGAGGAGAACCTGGAATCCACTCGCCTCTACGAGCTGATCAACCCGGAGATCATCAAGGCCAAGGGCTCTGCCGTGGGCCAGGAGGGCTGCCTGAGCCTGCCCGGCCTGGCCGCGGACGTGGAGCGGGCCACCTACGTGCTGGTCAAGGCCCAGGACCGGCACGGCAAGGAGTACCGGGTCAAGGCCTACGACTGGCTGGCCCGGATCTTCCAACACGAGATCGACCATCTGCACGGCGTCCTCATGACCGACCGGGCCGAGCAGGTCTACAAGGTGCAGGAAGGCGAAGATGGGGTCATGGAGCTGGTGCCCATCGAGACGAAACGGCCGGACACCCTCTCGGAGAACGTGGCATAGCGCCCCCTCCAGCGCTTGGTTCCTCAGGAGCCAGGCGTTTTCTATCTTTTTCACACAGGAGGAGAGCAAGCATGAAAGTGAGCACCATTCTGGCCACCAAGTCCCCCAACATCGTGACGGCCACCCCGGAGCAGACGGTCCCTGAAGCCATCGCCACGTTGACCCGCTACAACATCGGGGCCCTGGTGGTGGTGGACGACCAGCATCGCCCGGTGGGGATCGTCTCCGAGCGGGACATCGTGCGGGCGGCGACCCAGGGCGAGGTTCTTTTCTCCCAGACCGTGGGGGACATCATGACCACGAACGTGGTGGTGGGCTCTCCTCAGGATGACCTGATGGTGGTGGCCCACACCATGACGGAGGGCCGCTTCCGCCACCTGCCCATCGTGGATCCCGAGAGCAGCCGCCTGGTGGGCATCATCTCCATCGGCGACGTGATGAAGGCCCAGCGGGACACCTACGAGGGGGAGCTCTACACCCTCCAGACCCAGATCCTCTCCGAGGGGAGGGGCGAGGGCTCCGGAGGAGAGGGCGGCGCGAGCAACGACGGCGACTGAGGGTGAGCCTCGCCCCTGTCCCCGGCGGATCCGCTGGACGCGCCTCCAGGACGCCCCGGCCAAACACCCCAGACAACCCTCCGGACAATCCTCCGAACAAAGGAGCAGACCATGCCACAACCCGGTAGCCCAGACCATCCCCTGCGGGTGGCCATTGTGGGGGCGGGTCCCGCGGGTTTCTACGCCGCGGACGCCCTGCTGAAAGCCCATGGGCAGAACGTGACCATCGATTTCTACGACCGGCTGCCCACGCCCTTCGGCCTGGTGCGCTTCGGCGTGGCCCCGGACCACCAGAAGATCAAGTCGGTGACCAAGCTCTTCGATCGCATCCTGGCCCGGCCCAACGTGCGCTTTTTCGGCAATGTGGGCCTGGGCCGGGACGTGAGCGTGGCCGATCTGCGCCGCTTCTACCACCAGATCCTCTACTCCGTGGGCGCGCAGACGGACCGCAAGCTCAACATCCCCGGCATCGACCTCCAGGGGAGCCACGCCGCCACAGAGTTCGTGGCCTGGTACAACGGCCATCCCGAGTTCCGGGACCGCCACTTCGACCTGAGCGCGGAGCGGGTGGCCGTCATCGGCGTGGGCAACGTGGCCATGGACGTAGCCCGCATCCTGGCCAAGAGCCACGACGAGTTGGCCGTGACGGACATCGCCGACCACGCCCTGGAGGCCCTGGCTCAGAGCAAGGTGCGGGAGATCGTCGTGCTGGGGCGGCGAGGACCGGCCCAGGCCGCCTTCACCCCGCCGGAGATCAAGGAGCTGGGAGAGCTGGAGGTGGCGGACGTGCGGGTCCTGCCCGAGGAGATGGAGCTGGATCCCCTGAGCGCGGCCCAGCTGGAGCAGAGCCCAGACAAGGCCACCCTGCGCAAGCTGGAGATCCTGCGGGAGTACGCGGCGCGCCAGCCCAGCGGCAAACCCCGCACCCTGACCATCCGCTTCTTGGTCTCCCCGGTGGAGCTCATCGGGGACGAGTCGGGCCGGGTGAAGGCCATGCGCCTGGTGAGGAACGAGCTCTACGCCACCGCCGCGGGGACCCTGCGCCCCCGGCCCACGGAGGAGTACGAGACCCTGCCCGTGGACCTGGTCTTCCGCTCCATCGGCTATCGGGGACTGCCCATCCCGGGCGTGCCCTTCAACGAGAGTTGGGGCGTGATCCTGAACGACAGCGGCCGGGTCCTGGACGAGGAGAGCGGCCAGCCCCGGGTCGGGGAGTACACGGCCGGCTGGATCAAGCGGGGGCCTTCCGGCGTCATCGGCACCAACAAGCCGGACGCGGTGGCCACGGTGAAGCACATGCTGGCGGACCTGGAGGCGGGCAAGGTCCTGGAGCCCAGCCACACCTCGGACGCGGCCATCGAGGCCTTCCTACGGGAGCGCCAGCCCCACATTTTCTCCTACGAGGACTGGAAGCGGCTGGATGAGATGGAGGTGGCCCGAGGCCAGGAGCAGGGCCGTCCCCGAGTCAAGTTCACCTCCGTGGAGGAGATGCTGGCCACGCTGGGCCGGTAGGGCGCATCCCCGCTCGCGCCGGGGCAATTCGGCCCTGGCCGACAGCTCAACCGTTGCGCTCTACTTGACATGGAGGCAGCTTCAGGGTTTAGACTGAAGGGGAACTTCGTTCCACACAAGTTCCACACAAAAAGGAAGCTGCCCATGCGCACCTACTCCCACGTCCTCATCACCGCCCTGGCCGGGGATGGCCTCAAGCGGCGAGGCATCTCCATCCACATGAAAGGGCTGCTCCTGGGCTCCTTCCTCCCGGACGTGCCCCTGATGATCCTCACCGTGGGCTACGTGGTCTACCATCGCTGGGTGGAACCCACGCCCATGACCGGCTTCTTCTCCCGCTACGATTACCACTTCTTCAACGATCCCCTCTGGATCGTGCCCCACAACTTCCTCCACGCTCCCTTCATCCTGGCCTTGATCCTGGCGGTGAGCTGGCCGGGCATGCGCCGGGGACATCGCTGGATGTCCCTGCTCTTCTGGCTGGCCGTAGGGGCCAGCTTCCACACCCTGGTGGACGTCTTCACCCACAACTACGACGGCCCCCTGCTCCTCTTCCCCTTCAACTGGCACTATCGCTTCCGGGGCCCGGTGAGCTACTGGGATCCCCGCTACTACGGCCGCCCGTTCACCCTCTTCGAGTACGGGCTGGACCTGGTCATCCTGGCCTATTTCCTGGTCCAGTGGCGGCGGCGCCGGTCGGCGGGCGACTCCCCTGGGAAGCCGGCCCAGAGCCCATCGTCCATGTAACCCCGCCGCACCGGGTGGCATCTAACGGGTAGAAGCAGCTTCGGGCCACAACTGCCGCTGCGCTGATGGGAATGCATACAAGCTCGACATGGTGTGAGAACCTCCTGGCCCTTGCTTTTGCCCTTCCCCGTCGTCCTCCCGGATGGCGGGGAAGGGCTTTTTTGCACCCTGCACACAAGGTTTCGATTTTCAGCCACTTGCGATACAATCAAAGCATCCCTCCCCCCACTGGCGTTGCATGTTGGAAGACGGCTTGCCCATTGCCTTCGGTCGCTTTGACATCTCCACAACCACACACCACAAGGAGGGAAGTATGAAACCACGCTTCACGATTCTCCTCACCCTGCTGGCCATCCTGGCCCTGACGGTGACCGCCTGCGCCCCCGGCGCGCCGCCTGTGGCCGAGACCGGCGGCCAGGCCGAGGCCCCGGCCGCGGAGCCCATCAAGCTGGGCATCTTCGCTCCCACCACCGGCTTCGCCGCCGCGGACGGCACCAGCGCCCTCCAGTCCGCCCAGCTGGCCGTCACCATGATCAACGACGCCGGCGGCGTGCTGGGCCGCCCCCTGGAGCTGATCCACTACGATGACGCCGCCTCTCCGGACCAGGCCGCGGCCATCGCCCGCAAACTCATCGAGCAGGACCAGGTGGTGGCCGGCATCAGCGGCAGCTACTCCGGCGCCACCCGAGCCGCGGCGCCTGTCTTCCAGGAGGCCGGCGTGCCCATGATCTCCGCCTACGCCATCCATCCCAGCATCACCCAGACCGGGGACAAGATCTTCCGGGTGGGCACCCTGGCTGATGTGGAAGGCCGTGTGGGCGCGGAGCTGGTAGGCAACGTCATGGGCCACAAGCGGGTGGCTATCCTGACCATCGACAACGACTTCGGTCAGAGCCTGACCGACGGCTTCAAGGAGCATGCGGCGACGCTGGGGCTGGAGATCGTCTTCGAGACGAACTATCCCCTGGGCGAGACGGACTTTCGCCCCATCATCGGCAACCTGAAGGAGATCGCCCCGGATGCGGTCTACGCCACGGGCTACTACAACGAGGCGGCCAAACTGGTCAGCCAGGCCGTGGATGAAGGGCTGGAAACCCAGATCGTGGGCCAGGAGGGCTACGACTCGCCCAAGTTCATCGAGCTGGCTGGCCCGGCCGCGGAGGGCGTGGTCATCACCACGGACCTGAACCGGGACAGCGAGCGGCCCATGACCCAGCGCTTCCTGAAGGAGTACAAGGCCACCTACGGCGAGGAGGCGGACATGGTGGGCGCCAGCGCCTTCGACGCGGTCCAGGTCCTGGCCTACGCCATCCGCACTGCGGGCAGCACGGACGCGGACGCCATCGCCCAGGCCATCGCCGGGCTGAAGGACTTCGAGGACGTGGCCACCGGTCCCTTCTGGCGCTTCACCCCAGGGCGGGAGGTGGTCCGCCCGGTGGGGGCCCAGATCGTCCAGGACGGGGCCTTCCACTTCTACCACGAGTTCACCGACGAGGCGCTGGTGACACCCAGCCAGTGATGCGCAACCTGTAGGGGCAAGGCGTTCCTGAGGGGATGCCTTGCCCCCAACCGATCCTGGAGACGAACCCGTGCCGCTCTTCGAAAACCTGGCCAATGCCGTGGTCCTGGGCAGCATCTACATCCTCATGGCCATTGGCCTGACCATGATCTACGGCGTGCTCAAGATCCTGCACATCGCTCATGCCGCGGTCTACACCATCGGCGCCTTCATCGGCGTGCTGGCCTTCGGCTGGCTGGGCAATTTCTGGCTGGCCCTGGCCCTGGCCATGCTGGTGGCCGGCGTGGTGGGCGTGCTCATCTACCGGGGCGTCTACTTCTACATGCTGGACGCCCCCCGCACCGTCCCCCTCATCGCCAGCGTGGGGCTCTTCATCCTGCTCACGGACCTGCTCCAGAAGCCCTGGCTCATGGGGCCCTACCAGCGGGCCTTCCCCGCGGGGGGCGCGGGCCTGCCCCGGATCGACACCCCCCTCTTCGACCTGACGCCCAAACAGACCCTGGTGGTGGCGGTGACCGTGGCGCTCCTGGCCCTGGTCTGGCTGCTCCTCACCCGCACCCGCATTGGCCTGGGCTGGCAGGCCGCCTCCATGGACCGGGAGATGGCCGCCGCGGTGGGGATCAACCTGAACCGGGTCATCGCCTACAACTTCTTCGTGGGCAGCGCCCTGGCCGGGGCTGCGGGGGTCCTGGTGGGGGTCTACGACAACACGGTCTACGCCACCATGGGGGACCTGCCCTCGTACAAGGCCTTCGTGGTCATCGTCCTGGGGGGCATGGGCAGCCTGCCCGGCACCATCCTGGCCGGCCTGCTCCTGGCCGTGGCCGAGACCTTCCTGGTGGCCAGCATCGGCTTCGTCCTGCCTCGGGACGCCATCGCCTTCCTGGTGCTCATCCTCATGCTCATGTTCCGCCCGCACGGCCTGCTGGGGAGGGCGTAGATGTCCTACTATCTGACCGTCGCCATTCTGGTGGGGATCTGGGTCTCCCTGGCCCTCTCCCTGAACATCCTCACCGGGTTCGCCGGCCAGGTGAGCCTGGGACACGCGGCCTTCTTCGGCATCGGCGCCTACACCTCCGCCATCCTCACGGTGAACTACGGCCAGAGCTTCTGGACCGGGCTGCTGGCCGCCATCCTGGTGACGGGCCTGGTGGGGAGCGTGCTGGGGCTGCCCAGCCTGCGGGTGCGCCACGACTTCCTGGTGCTGGCCACCATGGGGGTGAATTTCGTGGTGGTGGCCCTCTTCAAGTACGTGGATTTCTTCGGCGGGGCCATGGGCATCGTGGGCATCCCTGCGCCCAGCCTCTTCGGCGTCACCTTCCGGGGCGGCCTCCCCTACCTGGCCCTGGTCCTGGCCTACACGGCCCTGGTCTGGCTGGTGAGCTGGCACGTGAGCCGCACCTGGGTGGGCCTGGCCTTCGACGCCATCCGCCTGGAGGAGGACGCGGCCGCAGCGGTGGGGATCAGCGTGCCCCGCTTCAAGATCTACGCCTTCATGCTCAGCGCGGCCCTGGCTGGCGGCGCAGGGGCCCTCTACGGGCACTTCATCGGCAGCCTCTTCCCGGACACCTTCGTCTTCATCGAGTCCATCGTCATCCTCTCCATGGTGGTTTTCGGCGGGGTGGGCACCCTGCGCGGTCCCATCGTGGGAGCCATCATCCTGAAGGCCGCGCCGGAGCTCCTACGCTTCGTCCAGGACTATCGCTTCACCCTCTACGGCGCGCTCCTGGTGCTCATGATGCTCTTCCAGCCCCACGGCCTGCTGGGGGATGAAAGCTGGCTCTGGATGCAGCTGCGCCGGCTCTGGGGGAAGGGCGAGGCCATCCCCGGGGTGGAGGGCCAGGAGATGGCCGAGAGCGAGGAGGTGGCGGCATGAGCCTGCTGGAGGTGAGGGATGTGACCATGCGCTTCGGCGGGCTCACCGCGCTGAAGCAGGTGAGCCTGGTCGCGGACCAGGGCATCCTGGGGTTGATCGGCCCCAACGGCGCGGGCAAGACCACCCTCTTCAACTGCATTTCCGGCTTCCTTCGGCCCACAGAGGGAGAGGTTCTCTTCCAGGGGCAGCCCATCCACAGGCGGCGGCCCCACCAGATCGTGGCCCTGGGCATCGCCCGCACTTTCCAGATCGTCAAGCCCTTCAGCGACCTGACCGTGGAGGAGAATGTGCTCAGCGGCCTGGGCAAGCCCATCTACCCTCGCCTGCACGCCTTCTGGC
>WGCB01000009.1 GCA_015494005.1 Caldilineaceae bacterium | reverse complement strand
GCCGGGGACCGGCAACCCCTTCGTGCCCCCATCCCCCAACATGCCCAGCTACGAGACGGCCCTCCTCTACCCGGGGACCTGCCTCGTGGAGGGGACGAACCTGAGCGAGGGGCGAGGCACGGCCCTGCCCTTCCGGGTGGTGGGCGCGCCCTGGCTGGACGGCTGGCGCCTGGCCCAGGACTTCAACAAGCTGGCGCTGCCCGGCATCCGGGCCCGGCCGGTCCAGTTCACGCCCAGCAGGGGCAAGCACGCCGGGGAGAGCTGCCAGGGCGTCATGCTCCACCCCACGGACCCGCTCCGGCTGCGACCAGTGGCGGCCGGGCTCCACCTCCTGGCCCGGATCATCCGCCAGCGCGCGGAGAAGTTCGCCTGGCTGCCCTACCCCACCGCGGCCAACCAGCCCGGCTTCGGCCATTTCGACCGGCTCATCGGCCGGCTGGACGTTCGAGAAACCCTGGCCGCCCTGCCCCCGGACCTGCCCCAGCGCATCCAGGAATGGACCCAGGTCCCCGGCTGGCCAGCCCGGGTGGCCTGGATGCTAGACAGAAAGCAGTAGACGGAAGACGGTAGACGGAAGACAAATTTCCCATGCCCACCACACCCTCTGCCTCGCCTTCATCCCAAGCTCTGCCGGGTTCCACCATGCCCCACCGCCTGGGCATCGTGGACCTGGGCTCCAACACCATGCGCCTGGTCATCTACGACTACACGCCGGGCCACTGCTACCGCCTGGTGGACGAGGTGCGGGAGGTGGTGCGCCTGCGGGCCGGGATGGGGGACACCAACGTGCTCCGGGCCCAGGCCATGGAGCGCAGCCTCAACGCCCTGCGCATGTTCCGCTCCTTTAGCCAAACCATGGCCGTGGAGGAGGTGACCGTGGCCTGCACCAGCGCGGTCCGGGACGCGGCCAACCGAACGTCCTTCCTGGCCCGGGCAGAGCAGGAGAGCGGCTGGCAGCTGCGGGTCCTCTCCGGGGAGGAAGAAGGCTACTACGGCGCGCTGGGGGCCATCAACACCACCGGGCTGGAGCAGGGCTTCGTGGTGGACCTGGGGGGCGGCAGCGTCCAGGTGGTGGAGGTGCGGGAAGGCCTGCCTCGGCGCAGCGTCAGCCTGCCCCTGGGCGCCCTGCGCATGACCGAGGCCTTCCTGGATGCGGACCCGGTGAAGCCCAGCCAGGTGACCGCCCTGCGCCGTTTCGTCCAGGAGCAGTTGGCCCCCCTGGACTGGTTCCAGGCCCAGCCCGGGGACCAGCTGGTGGGCATCGGCGGCACCATCCGCAACCTGGCTCAGATGGACCAACGCAGCCAGGCCTTCCCCCTGGACGTGGTCCGCGGTTACCGGCTGCCCAGCAAGCGCCTCCGCTCCCTGAGCGACCAGCTCTGGCGGCTCTCCCTGGCCAAGCGGCGCAACCAGCCCGGCCTGCGCCGGGACCGGGCGGACATCGTCCACGCCGGCGCGCTGGTCTACGCGGTCCTGCTGGAGGAGAGCGGCTTCCCCGGCATCACCATCAGCCGAGGCGGTCTGCGGGAGGGGCTCTTCTTCGAGCGCTTCCTGGCCCACCAGGAGCAGCCCGTCTTCCCGGACCTGCGCCGTTTCAGCGTGCTGAACCTGGCCCGGAACTTCGGCAGCGACACGGCCCACAGCCACCAGGTGGCCTTCCTGGCCCTGCGCATGTTCGACGACCTGCAGCCGGTCCACGGCCTGGGACCGGCCTATCGGGAACTGCTCTGGGCCGCTGGCCTGCTCCACGACCTGGGCACGGCCATCGACTACGAGAACCACCACCTCCACTCGGACTACATCGTCCGCAACTCGGCCTTGCCCGGCTACACCCCCCGGGAGCTGGCCCTGATCGCCCTGCTCTGCCGCTACCACCGGAGCAAGGGCACGCCCAAGGGTGGGGAGCTCCGTTCCCTGCTCACCCCGGAGGACCGCCGGGGCCTGTCCATCCTGGCCGGCATCATCCGCCTGGCCGAGCTCCTGGAGCGGGGCCGTCACCAGGTGATCCGGGACCTGCGCTGCCACTTCGACGTGGGCAGCGGCTGGGTGCAGATCGAGGCCCTGGCCGCCGGGGACGCGGCCATGGAGATCTGGGACGCAGGGCGCAACCTGGGCACCCTCCAGGAGGCCCTGGACATGCACGTGGAGCTGGTCCAAGGCGTCTGGCAGGAGGAGGCATGAGACCACCCAGCCCATCCAGGGGATCCCGACCCCGGCGACCCAATCGACCCCACGTCACCGCCCAGCCGGTCACCAGCCGCCAGCTGAGCCAGGGGCTGGAGCGCTTCTTCCAGCTCCTGGCCCCCACCTACGGCCCTCGGGGCGGCCACGTGGCCTACAAGGATCGAGCCAAGGCGCCAGAGCTCCTGGACGACTCGGCCACCATCGTGCGCCGGGTCATCAGCCTGGGGGATCCCACCCTGGACGTGGGAGGGATGCTCCTGCGCAACCTGGTCTGGCGGGTGGGCCAGCAGGCCGGGGACGGGGGCGTCCTGGCGGCCATTCTGCTCCGGGCCATCTTCCGCCAGGCCCTGAAGCTGACCCAGGCCGGGGTCAACGCCATGCAGCTGGCTCGGGGCATCCGGGCCGGGCAGGAGGTGGTGCTGGCACGCCTGCGGGAGCTGGCCCGGCCGGTGAGCAGCGAGGACGAACTCTCCGCGGTGGCCCTCCACGTGACCGGGGACCGGGCTCTGGCTGGGGTGGTGGGGGAGATGCGCTGGCTCCTGGGGCCCAGCGGCCACGTGCGCCTGGAGAGCTACGTGGCTCCCTACCTGGAGTGGGAGTACATCCACGGCGGCCACGTCCCGGCCCAGATGGCCAGCCTGCACTTCCACGCGGACCCGGTGAAGCGTCGGACGGTCCTGGCTGGGCCCCGGGTGGCTGTGGTGGACGGGGCCCTGGAGCAGGCCGCAGATGCCGTGGCCCTGCTGGAGGCCGGGGCGAAGGCCGGGGGCGGCCCCCTACTCATCCTGGCCCGGCGCGTCGGTCACCAGGCCCTGGGGGTGCTGCTCCACAACGCCCAGG
>WGCB01000008.1 GCA_015494005.1 Caldilineaceae bacterium | reverse complement strand
GTCCTAGCGGGGATCGGGCTGCAGAGGATGGAAGATCGAAGATCGAAGATTGAGCAGCCGAAGATTGAGCAGCCGAAAATTGGAGACCTAGGTGAAGAGAACGGAGATTGGAGATCAGAGAGTGAGGCGCGACAGAGCCAATCGCCAATCTTCAGTCTCCGATCTCTAGTCTCCAATCTCCAATCCTTGGCCTTTTCCCTCCTCCCCCTGACCGCCCTCCTAGCCGGGGGCGCGGCCCTGTTGACCGTGGCGGTGAGCTATTTCGTCCCCGGGCCCTTCATCGCCCTGGGCCAGCGCATCCTGGAGGGGAGCGACCTGGCCCGCATGGCCTTCGCGGACGGTCGCATGTTCTGGGGCTATCAGAGCGTGAACCTGGTGAAGTTCGGGGTCTTCGCCCTCCTCGGCGGAGGAGCGCTGTGGATACTCACCCAGTCAACCAATCAACCAGTTAACCAATCAACCAACCCACCAATCACCTCCTCACCCCTTCACTCCCTCACCCGTTCACCCGCTCACCTCCTCCTAGTCCTCATCGTCCTCCTGGACCTCTACGCGATCCACGGGCGCTTCAACCCGGCCACGGACCCGGCCCTTTCGCCCCTGGTGAACGTGCCCCCGGTGGTGGAGTTCCTGGAGGCGGAGGCGCCTCGCCCCTTCCTCTGGCGCTTCACCACGCTGGACCGGCCCGGGGCCAAGACCTTCAACGCCAACGTGGGCATGTACTACGGCTGGCAGGACATCCGGGGCTACGATTCCATCATCCCCAAGCAGTACGTGGCCCTGATGAACCGCCTGGCGGACCAGAGCGGCGAGCTCCTCTACAACCGCATCGCGCCCCTCTACACCGACGGCAGCGATCTCTCCGCCCTGGAGAACCCCCTGCTGGACCTGCTCAACGTGCGCTACCTGCTCACGGAGGAGCTGCTGCCGCCCCGGGCCGACTGGGTCAAGGTCTACGACCGCGGGGGGATGCGGGTCTACGAGAACCAGGAGGTCCTGCCCCGGGTCTTCATCGTCCCAGAGGCCCGGGTGGCGCCCCCGGAAGAGCAGCCCCTCCTGACCGCGCCCCTGGACCGGGTGGTCTTCATCGAGGAGACGCCAGCGGACGAGCGGGGGCTGGTCCCCGCGGGGCCCCAGGTGGCGGAAGCCCGGATCAGCCGCTACACCGCCAACGACGCCTTCGTGGACGTGAACCTGAGCGACCGGGGCTGGCTGGTCTTCACCGACGCCTACTTCCCGGGCTGGAAGGCCTTCCTGCGCCCCTTCGGCGGGGACGAGAGCCAGGAAGTGGAGCTTCCCATCTACCGGGCCGACGGCGCCTTCCGCACGGTCTACCTCCCGGAGCAGGGCCAGTGGACGGTGCGCTTCACCTACAGCCCCATGAGCGTCAAGCTGGGGCTCTACGTCAGCTTCCTGGCGGGGATGACCGGCCTGCTGCTCCTCCTCTGGTGGGGGTGGGGGCGCTACTACCGGCCGGATCTGGAGGCGGACGAGGTGCGCACGGTGGCCAAGAACTCCCTGGTGCCCATGGGGCTGAGCCTGGCCAACAAGGCCATCGACTTCGCCTTCGCCATGCTCTACGTGCGCATCCTGGGGCCGGAGGGGACGGGGAAGTACGCCTTCGTGGTGGCGGTCTACGGCTTCTTCGAGATCGTCAGCCGCTACGGCCTGGGCACCCTGCTCACCCGGGACGTGGCCGCGGACAAGAACCAGTCCAGCCGCTACCTGACCAACGTCCTGGGGCTGCGCACCCTGCTCTGGGCGGCCAGCATGCCGGTCCTGGCCCTGGTGGCCGGGGTCTACTGGTTCACCGGCAGCATCGGCGTGGAGGAGCTCCAGGCCCTGGCCCTCCTGGGGGTGGCCATGCTCTTCGCCAACTGGGCGGATGGCCTGAGCAGCGTCTTCAACGCCTTCGAGAAGATGGAGTACCCTGCCGGGCTGAGCAGCGCGGCGGCCCTGCTGAAGGTGGCCCTGGGCGCGCTGGTGCTGCTCCTGGGCTGGGGCTTCGTGGGGCTGGCCGGCGTCTCTCTGGCCATCAATCTGGTCCAGGTGATCTGGCTCTACGTCCTCCTGCGCAACACCCTCTTCCACCCCGAGTGGCGGTGGGACTGGTCTCTGCAGCGCTGGATGGCCGGGGCCAGCGGTCCCCTGATGATCAACCACCTGCTGGCCACCATCTTCTGGCGCATCGACCTCTGGATCCTGCGCCCCCTGGCCGGCGCGGCCAGCGTGGGCCTCTACAGCGCCGCCCTCAAATACCTGGACGGCCTGAACATCATCCCCAGCACCTTCACCTTCGCCCTCTTCCCCCTCATGAGCCGCTACGCCCGGCGAGAAGGGGAGGCCCTGCTCCGCTCCTACCTGCTGAGCATCCGGCTGCTCCTCTTCGTCAGCCTGCCCCTGGCCATGACCATCACCGCCCTGGCCGAGCCCCTCATCTACATCCTGGGCGGCGCGGAGTTCCTGCATGTGCCGGAGAGCGTGGAGCTCCTGGGGCGGACCATCAGCTACCGGGGTGGGTCGGCCCTGGCCCTGCAGGTGATCATCTGGAGCGTGCCCATCGGCTTCGTGAACAGCGTCACCCAGTACGTGCTCATTGCGGTGGACCAGCAGCGCTACCTGACCAAGGCCTTCGTCCTGGGGGTGGTCTTCAACGTGGTGGGCAACCTGCTCCTCATTCCCCGCTTCGGCTACATCGGCGCCGCGGTGGTGACCATCCTCTCGGAGTTCAGCCTGCTCATCCCCTTCTACTGGAGCGTGCGCCAGCACGTGGGCCGGGTGCCCTGGCTGTCGTTGGTCTGGCGGCCTGTCCTGGCCACCGGGGTGATGGGCGGGGTGATCTGGGGAG
>WGCB01000007.1 GCA_015494005.1 Caldilineaceae bacterium | reverse complement strand
GATGAGGGCCGCAGGGGCCAGGGCCACGTTGAAGCGCCGGGGCCCCCGGCTCTCCAGGAGGGCGCTCTGCTCCTCCACGATGTCCCAGCCACCGAAGGCCAGGCCGATCTCCAGGCCCACTCGCCCCCGGGGCTCCTGACCCACATCCAGCCGGGCCGCTTCCAGGGCCTCCAGGGTGGCTTTCCAGGCCAGCTGAGTGCCCCGGCTGGTGCGCCGGGCCTCCCGTCGGTCCATGAAGGTCTTGGGGTCCCAGTCCTGGATCCGGGCTGCGAACCGGGTGGGCAGCCCGGTGGGATCGAAGTGGGTGATGGTGCGGGTGCCGGACTTCCCGGCCAGCATGTTGGCCCAGGAGCTCTCCAGATCATGGCCCAGGGGGGTCACCATGCCCATGCCAGTGACCACAACCCGGGGCGTCTGACCTTTCCTTCCGTTCGTCATGAACTCTTTTGCCTCCAATGCGCCCAGCCTGACAACTCAGCCAGGGCAACAGTCGCCCCGCTATCGCATGGTCAGGGCCATGACCGCCTTCTGCACGTGGAGCCGGTTCTCCGCCTCGTCGTAGACCACGGAGTTGGGGCCGTCGATGACAGCGTCCGTGACCTCGATGTTCCGGTCCGCGGGGAGGCAGTGCATGTAGAGGGCGTTGGGCTTGGCCAGGGCCATGCGCCGCTCGTCGGCGATCCAGTCCGTGTACTTGCGGCCGATGCGGGCGCTCTCCTCCTCGTCGTCCGTGGTCAGGAGCGCCCCCCAGCTCTTGGGGTAGACGATGTCCGCATCCACGAAGCCAGCGTCGAAGTCGTCCAGGACCTCGAAGCTACCGCCGGACTTGCGGGCGTTCTCCCGGGCCTGCTCCACGATGTCGGGCATGAGCTTGTACTCCGGCGGCCGGGTCAGGCGCACGTTCATGCCGAAGCGGGTCATCTGCAGGATGAGGCTCTGGGGCACGGAGATGGGCTTCTGGTAGCTACTGGCGTAGGCCCAGCTCACGTTGATGGTCTTGCCCCGGGGATCCCCCAGCTTCTCGATGATGGTGAGCAGGTCGGCCAGGATCTGGAAGGGATGGTAGACGTCGCACTGCATGTTCAGGACCGGCACCCGGCTGGCCGCGGCCACGTCGTTGATGTACTGGTTGCCGAAGCCCCAGTCGCACTGGCGGATGGCGATGCCATCGTAGTAGCGGCCGAAGATCTCGCCGATCTCCTTGGCCGTGTCCCCGTGGCTGATCTGGGTGGTGGTGTGGTCGATGAAGGCCGCGTGCCCCCCCAGCTGGGCCATGCCCGACTCGAAGCTGGAGCGGGTGCGGGTGCTGGTGAAGAAAAAGAGCATGGCCAGGGTCTTGTCCCGCAGCAGGGGATGGGGCACGCCCAGGGCCCGGTCCCGCTTGAGCTTCAAGGCCACGTCCATGACCGTCTCCACCTCTTCCTTGCTGAAGTCCATGTCGCTGATCAGGTCGCGACCGCGTAGATCCGTTTGCATCGTCTGTCTCCCTGTGCTTGGTGCTGTGGAAATCTCTCGTGGAAATCGCTCTGTGAAAATTCAGGTGCGTTGGTGGATCAGGTCGCTCCGCCTCCAGGGAGCTCAGTCCCGCGGCCCTCATTGGGGGTTTACGACCTTGTCCTGGCCAAGTCTCCCCGGCCCGCTAGGCCCGGTCCATGACGATCCGGGTGCCCGTCTCACCCTCCAGGGCCCGCTCCAGGTTCTCCGGGTTGGTGATCAGTGCCTGGGCGTGGGGGTTGGCCGTCTTCTCCAGGAACTGGATGCAGGCCTCGATCTTGGGCTTCATACTGCCCGGAGCGAAATGCCCTTCGGCCAGGTAGCGCCTGGCCTCGCTCAGGGTCATCACGTCGATGTCCTGCTGGTTCGGCTGGCCGAAGTTCAGGGCCACCTTCTCCACGCCGGTGCTGATGAGGAAGAGGTCCGCATCCAGGCGAGTGGCCAGGAGGCTGCTGGCCAGGTCCTTGTCGATCACCGCGGAGACCCCCCGCAGCTCCCCTCGCTCGTTGCGCACCACCGGGATGCCCCCGCCGCCACAGGCGATGACGATCCAGTCCAGGGCCACGGCCTGGGCGATGGCATCCTCCTCGATGATCTCCACCGGCTGGGGCGAGGGCACCACCCGGCGCCAGCCCCGGCCCGCGTCCTCCACCACCCGCCAGCCTGCCTGCTCGAACTGCCGGGCCGTGGCCTCGTCCAGGAAGCCGCCGATGGGCTTGGACGGGTTCTGGAAGGCCGGGTCATCCTTGTCCACCCGCACCTGGGTGACGATGGTGATGCACTGCCGGGGCACATGGGCCAGGTAGAACTCGTTGTTCAGGGCCTGCTGCAGCATGTAGCCGATGCTGCCCTGGGTGTCTGCCACGATGACGCTCAAGGGCGTGGTGTGGACCTCGGGGGCGGCCAGCTCGTTGCGCCGCAGGATGAAGCCCACCTGGGGGCCGTTGCCGTGGGTGATCACCGTGCGCCACCCCTTGCGGATCATGTTGGCGATGTGCCGGGAGGTCTCCCGCACCGCGTCCCACTGGTAGCGGACCTCCACGTGCTTCTTGTCCTTGATGAGCGAGTTGCCGCCGATGGCGACCACAGCCGTTGGGGTCTTTTTCGTCATAGGGCCTCACTGGAAATGCTGGGGCGCGGACGGCTCCGCGCCGGGGATGTTACTCCTGGATCGCTTGCCTGAGCAGGGCCGGCAGCACCGCGTAGAACTCCGTGGACTTGACCACGTCGGCCAGGGGCACGCTGTCCAGGACTGTGTGGGCCGTGGTCTCGTCCCCCGGGCCAAAGCCGATGGAGGGGATGCCTGCCTTGCCAGCCCAGTAGATGCCGTTGGTGCTGAAATCCCACTTGCCCGTGGGCGCGTCGGGCAGGCCGATGAGCTTCCGAACCGTCTGCCCCGCCCGCACCAGGGGGTGATCCTCCTCCAGGAGCCAGGCCGGGAAGTACTTCTCCACCGGGAAGACGAAGCCGGTGTAGCTGGGCTCGTCGTAGTGGAGCATCTCCACCGTCACCTTCTCCCGGTGCTCCGGCGGGATCAGGTCCCGCACCTGCTGGATCACCTCGTCCACCTCCTCGCCGAAGGTCACCCGGCGGTCGATGAAGACGGTGCAGAGGTTGGGCACCGCGTTGATGCTGGGGGTCTCCACCTTCATGTCGGTGACGGTGATCTTGCCGTGCCCCAGGAAGGGATGGTCCCCCAGGCGGGGCTCCATCTTGCTCACCCCGTCGATGACCGGCACCACCTTGTAGATGGCGTTGTCCCCCAGGTGGTTGCTGGCCGCGTGGGCGCTCTTGCCCCGGGAGATCACCTGCATCTCCACCCGGCCCTTGTGTCCCCGGTAGACCTGCATCTTCGTGGGCTCGCCGATGACCACGTAGTCCGGCCGGATGCCCTCGTGCTCCACCAGGGCGTGGGGGGCGATGCCGTCGCACCACTCCTCCATGTTGCCGAAGTAGTAGGCAGTCCAGCCCTCCAGCAGGCCCAGCTGCTTGGCGATGGCCAGGCCGTAGACCATGCCTGGGGTGCTTCCCTTCTCGTCGCAGGCGCCCCGGGCGTAGAGGACGCCGTCCTCCACCTTGCCCTGGAAGGGATCCCACTCCCACTCCGCCGGATCCCCGATGCCCACGGTGTCGATGTGGCTGTCGTAGAGGAGGATGCGGGGCCCGTCGCCGATGCGCCCCACGATGTTGCCCATGCTGTCGAACCAGGTCTCGTCGAAGCCCAGCTTCTCCATCTCCGCCTGGATGCGCTCCCCCACCTCCCGGATCTGGGAATCCATGGAGGGGATGGCCACGATCTCCCGCAGAAAGCGGATGATGGCCTCTTCGTTCTTGGCCACTTCCTGTTGGACGGCCTGCAGGTCAATGTCGCTCATGATTTCGATCCTTTGGTCATTGCCGTTGATGGAACATCGGTTGGTTGAGTCAAAGCACGCGATCGGTTTCCGGGCCCCTCTCACGCCTGGGGCCGGCGGATCACGTGGAAGTCAAAATAGCTGGGCACGTAGTAGTTGCGGGAATAGTACAGGGGGCGATGGTCGCCGTCGTGGGCAGTCTGCTCCAGGAAAAAGAGCGGATCCGTGGGCCCCACCCGCAGGGCTTCGCAGATCTCCGGGCTGCCGTGGACCGGCGCGATGTGAGCCCGGGCGTAGGAGACCGGGAAGCGCACCCGGTCGGCCAGCATCCAGTCCAGCAAGGAGCCGTCCAGAGCGTGGGCCTCGTTCAGGGGGATCCAGGTCGCCGGCGTCACCTCCAGGATGTAGGCCACCGGCGCGTCTTCCACCGCGTAGGTGCTGCTGACCACCGTCACCGGCGCGCCCTCGGGGATGCCCAGGCGGTGGGCGGCCTTGGGCAGGGCCCGCTCCTGCCGGGGGGTCCGCTGGCAGACCTGCACGGCCAGCCCTCGCCCCCGCAACACCATCTCGATGGACTCCAGGCTCTCCAGGCCGCTCTCCGCGTAGACAGGCCGGGGGGTCAGGAAGGTGCCCACGCCCTGTTTGCGCTGGATCAACCCCTGCTGCTCGAAGCTGCGCAGGGCCTCCCGCAGGGTGGCTCTGCTCACGCCGATCTGCTTGGCCAGCTCCGGCTCCGGGGGCAGCTTGTCCCCAGGACGATAGCCGCCCGTCTCCAGTAGGTTGTGCAGCCGGATCTCGGCTTGGATGTACCGCGGTTGTGTTTTCATGGCCTCCAGAGTCGGTGGAGGGGAGACGGGCCGCCGGTGAGCGGCGTCCTGGGACGGAATTCTCGAGGGAGAGAGTTGTCAGACAACCGAGTTGTCAGACAAATTATAGAGAGGATAGAGTGGAATGTCAACGCGAGAAAACGGGGCGGGAAAATACGGGCCGACGCGGGTCAATGGAAAGGGGAAGCCGCCCAGGCTCAGGACTCCACCCGCTGGATCTGGGCGCCCAGGGCCTGGAGCTTGCGGTCGATCTGTTGGTAGCCCCGGTCGATCTGCTGGATGTTGCCGATGGTGGTCACCCCGTCCGCGGCCAGGGCGGCCAGGACCAGGGCCATGCCGGCCCGGATGTCCGGGCTGCTCACCGGCTGGCCCACCAGGCGTCGAGGCCCCACCACCACGGCCCGGTGAGGATCGCAGAGGATGATCTGGGCGCCCATGGAGACCAGCTTGTCCACGAAGTAGAGGCGGCTCTCGTACATCTTCTCGTGGATGATCACCGTGCCCTCGGCCTGGGTGGCCACCACCAGGGCGATGCTCATCAGGTCCGGCGGGAAGGCCGGCCAGGGGGCATCGTCGATCTTGGGCACGGCCCCGCCGAAGTCCGGCTTCACGGCCAGGGACTGCTCGCCGGCCACCACCAGGGTGTAGCCCGTGCCGTTGGGGGCCTGGGGATCCTTCTCCAGGTGCATCTGCACCCCCAGCCGGTCCACGAAGACCATCTCGATCATGCGCAGGTGATCCGGGACCACGCCGGCGATGCGCAGCTCTCCCGGGGTGATGGCTCCCAGGCCGATGTAGCTCCCCACCTCCACGAAGTCGGGCCCCACCCACACCTCCGCGCCGCCCAGTCGGTCCTGGCCGTGGATGGTCAGGGTGTTGCTGCCGATGCCCTGGATGGGGCAGCCCATGGCCACCAGCAGGTGACAGAGCTCCTGGACGTGGGGCTCGCTGGCCGCGTTGCGCAGGACCGTGGTGCCCCGGGCCAGGGCGGCGGCCATGATGGCGTTCTCGGTGGCCGTCACCGACGACTCGTCCAGGAGGATGTCCTGGCCGACGAGGCGGCTGGGCGCCGTCAGCTCGAAACGGCCGTTGTGCTCCATCCGGGCGCCCAGGGCCTGGAAGGCCTGGAGATGGGTGTCGATGCGCCGGCGGCCGATGTCGTCCCCGCCGGCCGTGCTCTCCACCAGGAAATGCCCCCGCCGGGCCACCAGCGGCCCCATGAGGGTGAGGGAGCCCCGAATTTGGGCGAAGAGTTGGGGGTCGGGCGCGGCGGTGTGCACGCCCCGGGCGCAGAGGGTGACCCGATCCCCCTGGCGATCCACGTCCACGCCCAGGCTGGCCAGGATCTGGAGCATGGTGCGGACGTCCCCGATGTCGGGCATGTTGTGCAGGATCACCGGCTCGTCCGTGAGCAGACAGGCCGCGGCCAGGGGCAGGGCTGCGTTCTTGTTACCGCTGGGGACGATGGTCCCCTGGATGGGGTGGCCCCCCTCGATGATGAATGTGGACATGGCGTCCTCCCGGTGGTGGGGCGACGGAAAGCCGTCGTGGTTGGGAGGAAATTGTACCCGGCCCTGTCCGTCCTCGTCAACGATCCAGGAGCTCAAACCTGCGGAAAGGTTGATGGCCATGCGTTTTCTCCTTGAACGAATGTTCTGATCCAGGCGGCGGAAAACTTCGCATTTTCCCCCATCTGTGGTAGAATTAGCCTGTTGAAAAGCGAGGAAATGGCCTCCCTCTGGGAGCTTTTTCCGGAGAGCACAGGGCAAGCACCCGGCGGGAAACCAGGCGGAGAAACGGTTGGTTTGCTCCTGGTTCGGCGCATGAGTTCTGTGCTGGGCTCACCCAAAAGCATACAACATTTATTGGAAGCACGGGTCGGATTTTTCTGCGAGAATAGGCGTAGGCAGAACCGACCTCCACGGCCGGGGCTTTGCCCCGCAGACGACACGGAATCGAGAACGTTTCTTGGGTATCATTGACAGCTTGTCGGCCGGGTACCGGCTGATCGGGCGGCGCATCGAGCTGCTCCTACTCCCCATCCTGCTGGACATCTTCCTGCGGTTTGCTCCACGGCTGAGTATCGCCCCCCTGTTCGAGCGGGTTGCGAGTTTCTACGCAGGGTTGGCCGACCAGGTCGATCCGGAGAGCGCCGTGTTCCTGGGACAGGTCGCGGAGATGCTGGTGGCCTGGGGACGCTATTCCAATCTGTGGAACGGGCTGGTCAACGGCTCCCTCTTCCACGTGCCCAGCATCATGGTGGCCGTGCCGGAGCTGCAGACCGAGAGCATTTCCATCAGCTCCCTGGTGGTGGCTGGGGGACTGGCCGCCCTCCTGGGCCTGTTTGGCCTGCTGGTGGGCGTGATCTACATGAACTTCCTGGCCCGGGCCCTGCCCCTGGGCGAAGGGGAGAAGAACCCGTCCCTTGGCTCCCTGGTGCGGATGGTGCTGCGCCACTGGTTCCGGGCGGTGCTCTTCGTGCTGGTGGTGGCCCTGGCCTTGACGCTCCTCTACGTGCCGGGAGCCCTGGCCGCGGGCCTGTTCGGGCTCATCCACCCCCTGGCCGGGAACCTGGTGGGGCTGCTCCTCAGCGGGCTGACCCTGGCCATCTTCCTGTACCTGTACTTTGTGCCGGTGGCCATCGTGCTGGACGATCTGCCCCTGCGCACGGCGCTCTGGCGGAGCATGACCCTGGTGCGGCACAACCTGGGCGCTACCCTGGCCTTCGTGCTGCTGACCACCCTGATCGCCTGGGGCTTCGGACTGCTGATGCGCAATCTGGCCCTGGCCAATGCGGCGGGGATCTGGCTCGCCATCCCCTTGTACGCCTTCATCGGCACCGGCCTGGCCATGGCGCTCCTGGTCTTCTATCGCACCCGGCTGATCGTCATGGCCCAGAAGATGAGCGCGCAGCAAAACGGATAGCAACACAAGGCCCGGCACGGGCGTGGACTGCCTTGCCTCAGCCGAGCATCTCAGCGTAGCCCCCGTGAAGAACGCCTCCGCTCGTGACACCACCGGATCGGGCCGGAAGCAAGCAAGGCAATGGAGGATTTCGTGGCAAAGAATCGAACACAGAGCGACGACGTGAAAACAAAGAACGGACAGCAAACCATGGTCTACGACGCAGAGCAGATCCAGGTCCTGGAAGGGCTGGAGGCGGTGCGTCGCCGTCCGGGCATGTACATCGGTGGCACGGACGCCAAGGCCCTGCACCACATGGTCTACGAGGTGGTGGACAACGCCATCGACGAGGCCATGCAGGGCCGCTGTGACCACATCTGGGTCACCATCCACAAGGACCAGAGCGTCTCTGGGGAGGACAACGGCGCCGGCATCCCGGTGGGCATCCAGAAGCAGACGGGTTTGCCTGCCCTGACCGTGGTGATGACCAAGCTCCACGCCGGCGGCAAGTTCGGCGGCGGCGGCTACAAGGTCTCCGGCGGGCTCCACGGCGTGGGTGTCAGCGCGGTGAACGCCCTGAGCACCTGGATGGAGACCACGGTCAAACGCAACGGCAAGATCTACCGCCAGCGCTTCGAGCGGGGCGTGCCGGTCACCGACGTGGAGGTCATCGGCACCTGCGATCCCGAGGACACGGGCACCATCCAGCACTTCCTGCGGGACGACACCATCTTCCAGGTGCTGGAGTACGACTGGAACACCCTGGTCACCCGCTTCCGGGAGATGGCCTTCCTGACCCGCGGCGTGGACATCACCTTCATCGACGAGCGGGTCGATCCGCCCCGGGAGATCAACTTCTACTTCGAGGGAGGGGTCAAGACCTTCGTTCGCTACCTGAACCGCAACCGGACGACCCTGCACTCCCCGATTTATGTCAACCAAGAGGTGGAGACCACCCAGGTGGAAGCGGCCATCCAGTACACGGACGGCTACAACGAGTCGGTCTTCGCCTTCGCCAACACCATCAACACCCCGGACGGTGGCACCCACCTCACCGGTCTGCGCACCGCGGTGACCCGGCAGATCAACGACTACGCCCGGAAGAATGGCTTCCTGAAGGACAACGATCCCAACTTCACCGGCGAGGACACCCGCCAGGGCATGACCGCCATCGTCAGCGTGAAGGTGCTGGAGCCCCAGTTCGAGGGGCAGAACAAGCTGAAGCTCCTGAACAACGAGGTGCGCTACCACGTGGAGCAGGCGGTCTCCGAGGCCATGGGCACCTGGATGGAGGAAAATCCCCGGGAGGCCAAGCGCATCATCGAGAAATGCCGCACCGCCTTCCGGGCCCGGGAAGCCGCCCGCAAAGCCCGGGATCTGGTCATCCGCAAGAGCGCACTGGAGAGCATGACCCTGCCCGGCAAGCTGGCGGACTGCTCCAGCCGGGATCCGAAGGAGAGCGAGCTCTACATCGTCGAGGGTGACAGCGCGGGTGGCTCTGCCAAACAGGGGCGAGACCGGCGCTTCCAGGCCATCCTGCCTCTGCGGGGCAAGATCCTGAACGTGGAGAAGACCAGCCTGGACAAGGCCCTGGGGAACAAGGAGATCCAGGCCCTGGTCACAGCCCTGGGCACCAACATCGGGGACAACTTCGACATCACCGGCCTGCGCTACGACCGAGTCATCATCATGACCGACGCGGACGTGGACGGAGCCCACATTCGCACCCTGCTCCTCACCCTCTTCTTCCGCTACATGGAGCCCCTGGTGGTGCGCGGGCACCTCTACATCGCCCAGCCCCCCCTCTATCGGGTCCAGGTCACCCGGCGGGAGAACGGCAAGGCCAAGCGGGAGTCGATCTACGTCTACGACGACAACGCCCTGGAGCGTATGCGCCAGGAGCTGGGGGACGAGAATGTGCGCATCGAGCAGCGGTACAAGGGCCTGGGTGAAATGAACCCAGAGCAACTTTGGGAGACCACCATGAACCCGGAGAACCGCACCCTGCTCCAGGTGACGGTGGAGGACGCCGCAGAGGCAGACCAGATCTTCGACATGCTCATGGGCAGCAGCGTTCCGCCTCGCCGGCGCTTCATCCAGACCCACGCCCACGAGGTCCGCAACCTGGACGTGTAGTCCCAGGGACCCCACCTGGTTCGCACAGAAAAACAGACAACAAAAAGCCCCGATCTCTTCCGAGACCGGGGCTTTCCTTTTGCTCGCTTTCCCAGGAGCGGATGCTCCAGAGGGCATTACAGGTAGTCGCGCAGCTTGCGGCTACGGCTGGGGTGGCGCAGGCGGCTCAGGGCTTGCGCCTCGATCTGGCGAATGCGCTCTCGGGTCACCCCGAACTTCTTGCCCACCTCTTCCAGGGTGTAGCAGTAGCCGTCCACCAGGCCGAAGCGCAGCTGCAGGATCCGCACCTCCCGCGGGGTCAGGCTCTGGAAGATCTCATCGATGACCTCCCGCAGCAGCTGCTGTCCAGCGGACTCCTGCGGGCTGTCTGCGTCCTCGTCCTCGATGAAATCGCCCAGGTAGCTGTCCTCTTCCTCGCCCACGGGCATCTCCAGGCTCAGCGGCCGCTGGCTCACCCGCATGATGTGCTCCACCTTGCGGGGTGTGACGCCCAGCTCCTCCGCGATCTCCTCGGTAGTGGGATCCCGGCCCAGCTCCTGCACCAGCTGGCGGGTGGTGCGGGTCAGGCGATTGATCTGCTCGTACATGTGCACAGGCACCCGGATGGTGCGGCCCTGGTCCGCGATGGCCCGGGTCACGGCCTGGCGAATCCACCAGGTGGCGTAGGTGCTGAACTTGTAGCCCCGGCGGTAGTCGAACTTCTTCACCGCACGGATCAGGCCGATGTTCCCCTCCTGGATCAGGTCCAGGAAGGGCACGCCACGCCCCACATATTTCTTCGCCACGCTCACCACCAGGCGGCTGTTGGCCTTGATCAGGTGCTCCTGGGCTGCCTGCCCGTCTCGCACCAGCCAAAGCAGACGCTCTCGCTCTTCCCAATCATCCACGCCCTCGGCCAGTTTCTCGCGAGCCTCGCGGCCGGCTTCCATGCGCTTGGCCAGCTCCACCTCTTCCTCGGCGGTCAGCAGAGGAACGCGACCGATCTCCTTCAGATACAGGCTGATGGAGTCATCGATCTCGATCTGGCTCAGGTCCAGCTCTTCCTCTTCCTCCGCCTTCTCAGGGGTGCTCTCCAGGCCGGCGCCGTTTTCCCGGGGCTGGCCCACTTCGATCCCCTGGTCGAAGAGGTTCACGAACAGGTCCTCCAGCTCTTCGATGTTGTCCTCCACCTCGGACATCACCTTCAGCACATCGTCGTAGCTGACGTAGCCCTGGCTGCGCCCAAGCTCCAGCAGATACTCCAGAGTCGCCTCCGGGGTCATGGGTTCGCTTGCCCCCTCCTGGATCGCCCCGTTGGCATGCTCCTGGATGGGCTGCTCAATTGGTGTGGTTGTTTTCTCCATTTTCTTCTTCTCTGTCATTTCGTACCGCCTCCTGACTCACCAGGATGGTTCCTACCCCAAACACTGCAACAATAAGACGCCGCAACAACCTAAATAGTTCCTAAACAAAAATTTAACTAATCTTATTTTTTCGGCCACTCAACATCAAAGGATCCTGAGCGAAAGAACGCTGTCCCTCTTCCTTTGATGCACCGAATAGCCGCCTTGTTACACCTTTTCCTGACAAAATCTGAGAAAAACCCTCCCAAACTGTGGGCTTGGCGCTGTCTCCAGCCTACCCCATTTTCCCAATCCGGGCAGTAAAGACCGATACAATCGCCGGCCGAGAGCATGTTCTCAAGGTACAGGTTCTTTGAAGTCCCAGATCTGCCGGTGACGCTGGTAGCGCCTGCCGCACTGGGGACAGGAGACCAGCTCCGGCTCCACCTGGCTCAGCGGCTCCGTGCCACAGGTCGGGCAGCGGAAAAGCTCAGCCACGCCCAGTTCTGTTACCTTTGGCGAGTCGGCTGCCTCCTCGCCCTGGACCACCGCCCGGACAAAGACGCTGGGAGAGAGAGGAAAATGCCCCCCCGGCCGGAAGAGCAGCCCATCCAGGGTCGCCAGCTTCTCAGCAGGGACCCGCCGTTTCAAGCTTGGCAGGCGGAAGTGGGACACGGCCAATCGTTCCTGGCAACGGAATCCGGCCCGGGCCGTCTGTTCTGCCATCCAGTCCGGGTGGAAGTCGAAGTTCAACGCCACGAACTCCACCGGCTCGGAAGAGAGGGGCGACCAGGACTGCCGACCGAGCATCCAGCGCAACAGGGCCTTGAGGTTGCGCTTGTTGGCGTACTCCAGCACGGCCACATGCCCCGGACGCACCACCCGGCGCAGTTGAGCCAGGGCCTGGGGCACATCGGCCAGGTGGTGCATCACCCGCACCATCACCAGGGTGTCCAGCACCCCGGAAGCCAAAGGAAGCTGGTAGATGTTCCCGGCCACGAAGACGAAGCGGGGATCTTGCCCCCACTGTTGAACTGCGTCCTGCAGAAGTGTTCGGCTATAGTCGAACAGGACAATCTGCTCGTAGCCCAGGTAAAGATCAGCCAACCGCCCAAAGCCAGCCCCGATCTCGGCGATGCGCCGGCCACTCGAAGGCAACAGACGCCGAAGCGCCAGCCGTTCCGTGGCATCCTCGTACTCGCGCCCCTGGCCTTCCCAGAAATCCCTTCGGTAGCCGCTGCCCTCGTAATCGATAACAGGGACCGGAGACCCATTTGTTGTCGAATTCACAATCTCGTTCAACGCAACACTCTGGGATTGATCCTGGACCACGGGCACGCCTTGGGTTTCCGGCATGACGCCTGCCAACCTGGGATGTTTCACGTGAAACATCCCAGGAACAATTTACCATTGATCGGGAGTAGTTTGGGATGGGGGAAGTCGATCACAGCCAATGGACCACAACAAAAAAGAGCGAGAGAGTCTGACCTCCTCGCAGAATTCGACCCATTATAGCACCCCCGCGAAGGGATTTCAATACCCAATCCTGTCAATTTGAGGCCAATTTCGTGAATTTCGTCACTTTTTCTACGCTAAAACCCCGATTTCAATGGGACCTATGTCCCATCACCGGCCAACGGACTCGGCGAGACCCCAGCAGAACGCAGATGGCTCACATCGTTCACCAACACCGGATGCCACACCCCGTCTCGCTTTTCCAGCACGGTGATGGCGCAGTTGGGCGGGTCCCAGCGCGCCCAGTCGCCAGGACCTCCCCCCAGCCACTGGGCCAGCAGGTTGCTGATCACCCCGCCGTGGGTCACCACCAGGATGGTCTGCCCCAGGTGCCGCTCCACCAGACGTCGAAAGACCCGCTGCACCCGCTGGCTGAACTGGATGGGAGATTCGCCGTTGGGTGGTGCGAAGGAGGGATCCGACTGCCATCGTTGCCAGAGCCGCTCCACCTGGGCCAGCTCCTGGAAGGAACGTCCCTCCCAGTCGCCAATGCTGAACTCCCGCAGATCCGGCTCCACCACCGGCTCCATGCCGATGGCTGCCCCGATGGCCTGGGCTGTGCTCTGGGCCCGGGGCAAGGGAGAGACGTAGAAAGCCTGGATGGGATGCTCCCGGTGGAGCTCCGCGATGCGCCGGGCGGTCGCGATCACCTGCCGCTGTCCCCGCGGGGTGAGCGGCGCGTCCGCGGAGCCGTGCCACACCTGCTCCACATTGGCCTCTGTCTCTCCATGCCGAACCAAGATCAACCGGGTCACCCCAGCATCTCCTGACGCTTGGCCAGAGGACCTGTTTGTGAAATTTTTCATTTGGCTTGTCCCCTCTAGTGTTCCCTCTCGCAAGGCGACCCGACCGAATTTTGAGCCTCCTTCACGGCTTCAGGATACACAGATCCCGTTCGCCAACATAATTTGACTTCCCCAGGGGCTTCTACTAAAATAGCTCGACAGGCCATCTTTGTGAAACCAGACACAAGCCTGGGAGCACAAAGCCTCGA
>WGCB01000006.1 GCA_015494005.1 Caldilineaceae bacterium | reverse complement strand
CTACAAGGGCTTCCTGGCTGATTTCGTCTTCCAGCTGGTGGGCGGGCTGCGCAGCGGCATGGGCTACGTGGGCGCCGCGGACATCCCGGACCTGTGGCAGAAGGCCCGCTTCGTGCGCATCAGCGGGGCCAGCTACCAGGAGAGTCATCCCCACAGCATCATCATCACCAAGGAAGCCCCCAACTACCAGATCCAGCCCAGCCGCTAAGGAGCCCACCGTGTCCCATCCACAACGCTACCAAGGAAAGGTCGTCCTGGTCACCGGGGGCGGCACCGGCATCGGACGGGCCATCGCCGTGCAGATGGCCCAGGAGGGGGCGGCGGTGGCCGTCTGCGGTCGTCGGCCAGAGCCCCTGGAGGAGACAGTGGCCGCCCTGGCCTCCCAGGGGCTGACCGGCCTGGCCATCCCCGGGGACGTGGCCCAGGACGCGGCGGCCATCGTGGAGCGGACGGTCCAGGAGTTCGGCCGGCTGGACGTGCTGGTGAACAATGCGGCCATCTCCGTGGGCCTGGACATGCAGAAGATGACCCTGGCCGAGTGGCGGCAGGTCATGGCGGTGAACCTGGATGGGGCCTTCCTCATGGTGCACCACGCCCTGCCCCACCTGGTGGCCAGTCAGGGCAACGTCCTGCACATCAGCAGCATCAGCGCAGTGGCCGGGGAGTTCGACAGCAGCGCCTACAGCGCCAGCAAGGCCGGGCTGGAGGGCTTCAGCCGCAGCCTGGCCCTGGAGCTGGCCGCCTACCGGGTGCGCTCCAACGTGATCCGCCCCGGGCTCATCGTCACCGAGGCCTTCGCCAACATGCCCGAGGAGTTCCTGGCCGCCCAGGTCCCCCTGATCCCCCTGGGCTTCGCCGGGGAGCCCCAGGACGTGGCTCGGGCCGCGGCCTTCCTCTGCTCCGAGGACGCCCGCTTCATCACCGGCGCGGTCCTCACCGTGGACGGCGGCGAGTCCGCCAAGTGACAGACACGGAGTTGGGGAGACATGGAGACAGGGAGCGGTCGTGTCAGAATGGCAAGACGCCAGAACGACAAGATGACAAGATGACCGGATGGGTGGGTGCGGGCTCAAACGCGCCCTTCTCCCAATCACCGAATCGCCCAATCAACCAATTGCCCAGTTGCCCAATCACCCAGAACGGATCCAAATGACAGTCATCGCAGTGGTCGGCGCCCAGTGGGGCGATGAAGGAAAAGGCCGGATCATCGACTTCCTGGCCCAGGAGGCGGACATGGTGATCCGCTTCCAGGGCGGGGACAACGCAGGGCACACGGTGATCAACGAGTTCGGCAAGCACGCCCTGCACCTGGTGCCCAGCGGCATCTTCAACCCGGGCACCCAGAACATCATCGGCACGGGCTGCGTGGTCAACCCTCAGTCCCTGCTCCAGGAGATGGCCAGCCTGGCCCAGGCCGGGGTGACCCTGGACAACCTCTGGATCAGCGCCCGGGCCCAGATGCTCATGCCCTATCACCGCCTGCTGGACGAGCTGGAGGAGCGGGCCCGGGGCAAGGACACCATCGGCACCACCAAGCGGGGCATCGGCCCGGCCTACGCGGACAAGGCGGCCCGCAGCGGCCTGCGCATGGGGGATCTGCTCCAGCCGGACTGGCTGGAGGCCCGGCTGGACAACGCCCTGCGGGTGGTCAACCGCAAGCTCCAGATCCTGGGCGGCCAGCCCGTGGACGGGCAGGAGCTCTACGCCCTCTGCATGGCGTACCGGGAGCAGCTCCAGGAGCGGATCGTGGACACGGTGCCCCTGGTGCGGGACGCCATCCAGCGGGGGGACGACATCCTGCTGGAGGGGCAGCTGGGCGTCATGCGGGACCTGGACTGGGGCATCTACCCCTACGTGACCAGCAGCAATCCCACCGCGGCCTACGCCCCCTCCGGCGCGGGGCTGCCTGCCCGGACCATCGACCGGGTCATCGGCGTGGTGAAGGCCTACAGCACCGCGGTGGGAGACGGCCCCTTCCCGGTGGAGCTCCACGACGAGGACGGCGAGAAGCTGCGGGAGATCGGCGGCGAGTTCGGGGCCACCACCGGGCGCCCCCGGCGCTGCGGCTGGTTCGACGGGGTGGCCATCGGCTACGCCTCCTGGATCAACGGCATGACCGGCCTGGCCATCACCAAGCTGGACGTGCTGGACCACTTCGAGACCCTGCGCATCTGCGTGGGCTACCGCCTGCCCAACGGCGAAGTGGTCACCGACTCCATGCCCGACACCCCGGTCCTCTACCAGGTGGAGCCGGTCTACGAGGAGTGGCCCGGCTGGCTCACCTCCACCCAGGACTGCCGCCGCTGGGACGACCTGCCCAAGCCTGCCCGGGCCTACATCCACCGCATCAGCGAGCTGGCCGGGGTGAAGGTGGACTACGTCTCCGTGGGGCCGGAGCGAGAGCAGATGTTCGCGGTCATCGGCGTGGTGAAGGCCTACAGCACCGCGGTGGGAGACGGCCCCTTCCCGGTGGAGCTCCACGACG
>WGCB01000005.1 GCA_015494005.1 Caldilineaceae bacterium | reverse complement strand
CCTCCTACGAGTACGTGGCCCACGTCTACCTGCCCACCCTGGCCGCCATGGGCGTCCGAGCCATCGCCCGGCTGGACCGGCGGGGCTTCTATCCTCGGGGCGGGGGCCAGGTGACGGTGGACATCATCGGCCATCCCCAGGGGCGGGCCGGGCTGGAGCCCCTGACCCTGGTGGAGCGGGGTCCCCTGCAGCGGGTGTGGGGCCATGCGCTGGGCGATGTGGGACGGCAGATCGCAGGCCACCGCCTGGCCCCACACCCGCTGCAGGGGACCCCGCTCCACCAGGGTCAGAGGCTCCAGCCCGGCCCGCCCCTGGGGATGGCCGATGATGTCCACGGTCACCTGGCCCCCGCCTCGAGGATAGAAGCCCCACCGGTCCAGCCGGGCGATGGCTCGGACGCCCATGGCGGCCAGGGTGGGCAGGTAGACGTGGGCCACGTACTCGTAGGAGGGGCTCCAGGGCACGTGGGTGCCGCCCCGCAGGATCAGGTGGCTGCGGCCAGGAGTCAAGGCTAGGGGCAGGAGCACCGTCTGCAGGAGCAGGCTCACCGACCCGGCGCTGCCTCCTCGGATGGCCTCGGCCACGTCGAAGACGTAGTTGCCGGGCTGGGGCGGGGCCTGGGGCCGGAAGACGAGCTCGGTGGAGCGCAGGCGGGCCCCCTCCACCTGGGCCTGGCAGATGGTGGCCGCAGCCAGCACCCCGGCCAGGTGCTGGGGCGCCAGGCCCGGTTTGCTGCGTCCGGCCCGGATGCGGGTGATGTGGATGGCCTGCCCGGTCAGAGCGGCCAGGCTCAAGGAGGTGCGCAGGATCTGCCCGCCGCCTTCCCCGTGGGAGCCGTCGATCTCGAGCATGGTTCCTGGAGTGAAAAGTTGGAATTTGGAAGCCGGGAATCGGAAGTTGGGAGTTGTTGGCGCTGCAAACCCATTCGCCAATCTCTAGTCTCGAATCTCCGCACCTCTTCGCTTTTAGCCCCCTGTTCCTCGCTTCACCCTCTGCTCCTCCAGGGTCACCGGGTCCAGGAGCAGATCCCCCAGGCGCAGGGCATCCACGCCGTCCAGGGAGGGGACGGGCGTCCACAGCCGGAGCTGGCGCTCCTCTCGCTGGACGGCCAGGACGATGCCCAGGCCCCGGGTGAAGCCCTGGGGATCCTCCAGGGCCACCAGCTGATGGCGGAGGAAGAAGGGACGGGGGAAGACGGCCAGCCGGTTCCAGCTCAGGGAGAGCTCCCGGGCCTCCGCGAAGTAGCGGGCGAACTGGCCTCGGCGGTAGGCCTGCCGGGCCAGCCGGTCCTTGGGGCGGGCCTCCGGGGCCACGGGCAGCTCCAGCAGGCGGACCCGGTGGCTGTTGCGCAGGGGCGCCAGCAGGGGCTCCAGCTCCCGGCTCCGCTGCAAGGCGATGACCAGCCGAGGACGCAGCAGGTCGATCTTGGCCATCTTCAAGGTGACGCCACCCTGAGTCGGGTCGATGAGGCCGCAGGTGTCGTAGATCAGCGGTCGGTCCTGGCCCTGCCCGGCGGCCTGGCTCAGACGGAAGGCCCCCACCAGCATGGGCAGCATGTGCCCCCGGGGCGTGGTGTCCCCCACGAACCAGCGGCGCACCCGGCCATCCCCCAGGCGGACGGTCATGGTGGTGGGTGGGCCCAGGCTGCTCTGGCCCGGGTCCCCGTCCAGGTAGGCGGGATCCATCCCGGCCTGCTCCAGGCGCTGGTGCAGGTAGCGGGCCAGGGTGCTCTTGCCCACGTCCGTGCCGCCCACCACCAGGATCAGCCCCTGAAGCTGGGCTGGGTCCAGCTGCTTCCAAGCCAGCGGGATCTCCATGCGCGTGGATGCCCTTGCGTGAACGGGTTGCCGGCCAGGAGCCGCTAGTAGCGCAGCTCCCAGGTGTTGGGATCGTCCGTCGAGGGGGCGAAGTGGATGAAGAGCTCTCGCGCCTCCCCTTCCTCCATGACGAACTCCGCGTTGCCGGAGAGACCGCCTCGCCAGGGGGTGCTGGCGCTGAAACGGATCCGCCCTGCGCCCACGTCCAGCTGGATGGAGTCGCCGGGCTGGAGGTCGTGCTCCGCGGGGGTGCCTGGAGGCAGGTCATGCTCCTCTGGGGAGAGGGTGAAGCGGATATCGTGCTCGAAGGCGTTGGTGACGATGAGCAGGGCCCGTCCTGGCGCTACCACCGGACCGCTGGGCTCTTCGGGGG
>WGCB01000004.1 GCA_015494005.1 Caldilineaceae bacterium | reverse complement strand
TCCACGGGCAGGCGATCGGGGACGAGATCGGACGCACCGCCATGTGATGCTCGCGTCCGGCTCTCGCCCGGACGCTTGTTCTTGAGACACACTCCCCACGATCCTCAGCCGGCCAGCACCTGGTCGGCTTTTTGCATCCCCGGATCCCGCCATCCATCCGCTGCACCTCCGCCACCCCTCTCCAACCGTGCCAGAGACCGTGCCATCCTTGCCCGGATTTCCCGCGTGCCTGGACTGTCCGGCCCATTCCCCAGCCCATGTGAGGAGGTGTGACCATGGTGGACCCCATCGTCGTTGAAAACATCCTGGAGCAGGTGCAGCAGCTGCTGGAAGCCGGGGACGTGCACCAGGCCACGGAGATCCTGCGGAGCCTGCACCCCGCGGACAGCGCGGAGATCCTGAACCGGCTGCCCCAGGAGCTGCGCGACCGGGTGGTCCAGGAGCTGGACGTGCCCGAGCTGGCCGATGTCCTGGAGGAGATGGACGAGGACGAGATGGTGGAGGTGGTCCAGCACCTGCCCGTGGATGAGCTGGCCGATGTCCTGGACGAGATGGAGCCGGACATGGCCGCGGACCTGCTGGGGGAGCTGGACGAGGAGCAAGCGGCCCGGCTCCTGGAGGAGATGGAGGACGCGGAGGAGGTGGAGCCCCTCCTGGCCTACCCGGAGGACACGGCTGGCGGCATCATGAACGTGCCCCGGCACATGCTGCGCCGTCACATGACCGTGGCCCAGGCCATCCAGTTCCTGCGGGAGCACTACGAGGACGAGCACGAGCTCTTCCACCTCTACGTGCTGGACCGCTTCCGGCGGCTGGTGGGTGTGGTCAGCCTGCGCTCCCTGATCCTGGCCCGGCCGGAGCAGACCCTGGGCGAGATCATGCAGACGGACGTGCTGACTGTGCCCCCGGAGATGGACCAGGAGGAGGTGGCCCGGCTCCTGGCCCGCTACAACCTGCTGGCCCTGCCCGTGGTGGACGCACAGGAGCGGCTGCTGGGCATCGTCTCTGTGGATGACGTGGTGGACGTGCTGGAGGAGGAGGCCACCGAGGACATCTACCGCCTGGCCCAGGTCAGCGAGGATGCGGAGATCTTCAACCCCATCCCCCAGGCCATCCGCCACCGGCTGCCCTGGCTCATGGTGAACCTGGGCACGGCCTTCATCTCGTCCACGGTGGTGGCCCAGTTCGAGGGGACCATCGCCCGGGTGGCCCTGCTGGCCGCGCTCATGCCCATCGTGGCCGCCCAGGGAGGCAACGCCGGCAACCAGACCATGACCATCGTGGTGCGCTCCCTGGCCCTGGGGGAGATCGAGCCCCGGGATGCCTGGCGGACCCTACGCCACCAGTTGGCCATCGGCATCCTCCACGGGCTGATTCTGGGGACGCTGGTGGGGCTCATCGCCTGGTTCTGGAAGGGCAACCCCATGCTGGGGGTGATCATCAGCCTGGCCATGCTGGGCAACCTGACCGCCGCGGCCCTGGTGGGGGTGCTGGTGCCCATCACCTTGAAGGTGCTGAAGGTGGATCCAGCCCTGGCCTCCGGCGTGTTCGTCACCGCCACCACGGACGTGCTGGGCTTTGCCCTCTTCCTGGGCCTGGCCACCTACTTCATCGGCTGGCTGCTGTGAGGCGCGGGCGACTCCCAGGCACGGGCACCGCCTTCCCACAAGCCCACTCCCCCGCCCAGGACGTTGAACCGCTGCGCTCGCTCGCTCTGATCCGAGCGACGCACCCCCGCCAAGCCGGTCCGGTCTTCACCACGGGCCGGCCTGGCGCGTCCAGGGACCAGCACCCCAGGGTAGCACACCGTGGTAAAGCCGGTTTTTTCCGAAACAGCCCGGTTTCGGTTAAGATGGGTGCGGCCCTATGGCTGGCCCTTAGCCCGGTCGGACCGAGGACACATCCCGCGGCTTCCCGACAGACCAGACAGACCAACCATTTCGCCCCACACAAAGGCAAGGAGACGTATGGCTTTCATTTGGAACTTAGGTGTGTTCGTGGTGGTGACCGCCGCGGCCAACGAACTGGCTCGCTACCTGAAGCGAGTTGGCCTGCCCCTGATCAGCGGCTTCCTCATCGTAGGCATCCTGGCCGGCCCCTACGTCTTCGACTTCTTCAGCCCGGGGGTCACCGCCCTGCTCCGCTACGTGGACATGGTCTCCCTGGCCTTCATCGCCCTGGCTGCCGGTGGGGAGCTGCACCTGTCCGAGGTGCGAGGACAGCTGCGCAGCCTGATCGCCATCATCTCCGCCCAGACTGTGGTGACCCTGGCGATGGGCGTGGCGGCCACGATCCTCCTGGCCCCCTACATCCCCTTCACCCGGAACATGCCGATCCAGGCGGTAGTCGTCGTGGGGATCCTGGCCGGGGTGATCATGGTGGCTCGCTCCCCTTCCTCCGCCTACGCTCTGATCAAGGAGCTGCGAGCCAGCGGCCCGTTCACTCAGCGAGTGCTGGGCGTCACCGTGCTGAAGGATGCGGTGGTCATCATCCTCTTCGCGGTGGCCATGTCCACCGCCGCCCTGGTCCTGGAAGGGGTGCGCTTCAATGTACTGCAGCTCCTGTTCCTGATCCTGGAGCTGCTCCTGGACATCGCCGTGGGGCTGCTCCTGGCCGCCCTGCTCCATCGCCTCTTCGCCCTGCGCCTGTCCTCGGTCTGGAAGACCGGCGGCCTGCTGCTCCTGGGCTTCCTGGTCTTCGTCTTCGCCGAGCAGATGCGAGAGGTGCACCTGGGGCCCGTGCGCGTCTTCACCGAGCCCCTGCTCATCTGCATGACCGCCGGCCTGGCCATGGCCAACTTCAGCCGCTACCGCACCGAATTCCACACCGTGGTGGAGGGGGTCGCTCCGCTGATCTTCGTCCTCTTTTTCACCAGCGTGGGCGTCTCCCTGCGCCTGGACATCCTGACCCAGAGCTGGGCCATCATCCTGGTGCTGGTGCTGGTGCGGGCCATCGGCGTCTACCTGGGCAGCATGATCGGGGGAATAGTATCCGGCGTGAGGATGCGGGAGAATTGGGTGATGGGGCTCACCTTCCTCACCCAGGCGGGGGTCAGCATTGGCCTGTCCGAGGAGGTGGCGGTGGAGATGCATCCCTGGGGCGAGGCCTTCGCCACCCTGATGGTGGGCTCCATCGTGATCAACCAGCTCATCGGTCCGCCCCTCTTCAAATGGGCCTTACAGTGGGTGGGCGAGGCCCGTTTGAAGGGCCAAGACATCGAAGGGGAGCGCAGCGTGCTCATCTTCGGCTCCAACAACGAGATGTTCGCTCTGGCCCGGGAGCTGCAGCGCACCGGCTGGCAGATCCAGGTGGTGAACCTGGACGGCGACGGCAGTGCCACAGTCCCCGAGGGGGTGCCGGTACAGCAGATCCACGAGATCAGCCCGGAGAGCTTCCGCTCCCTGGGCCCGGATCGCTTCCACGACATCGTGCTCATGTGCGGGGACGACGAGCTAAACTACCGGCTCTGCCGCCTGGCCTACGAGTACGCGCCCCAGGCCCGCTGCATCGTCCGCCTGAACGACCCGGCCAACCTGGCCCGTTTCCAGGAGCTGGAGGCCATCGTCCTCAGCCCGGCCACGGCCTACATCCAGCTGCTGGGCGTGGTGGTCCGCGCCCCGTCCGCGGTGGCGCCCATCCTGCTGGGCCAAGACATCCAGCGCAACATCATGGAGGTGATTGTGCGCACCCGCCGGTTGGAGGGCGTCCCCCTGCGGGACATCACCCTGCCGCCCGGCGTGCTGGTCCTCTCCATCCGCAGGCGCAACCAGATCCTGGTGCCCCACGGCCACACCCGCCTGAGCGTGGGCGACCGGGTCACCCTCTTCGGCGAGGCGGAGGATCTGGAGACAGCGGCTGCCTTCTTCCGGGTGGGCACCTACGCCGCTGTGGTCTGAGACCGGACAGGCCTGGCCTCGGGGCGCAGGGAGCTACTCGTAGCGCAGGGCTTCGGCGGGATAGATGCGGGAGGCCTGCCAGGCCGGCAAGATCACCGCCAGCAGGGAGACGGCGTAGGCCAGGAGCAGGATGCCGGCCACGGAGGCCCAGGGCAGGGGAAAGACCTGGTCCGTGGCCAGGGTGTAGAACTGGCCGAACATCTTGTCCCCCAGGACCATGCCGGTCACCGCGCCGGTGAGCATCCCCGTGACGGCGATGAAGCTGGCCTCCACCACGAAGAGCAGGGCCACGCTGGCTGGCGAGTAGCCGATGGCCCGCAGCACGCCGATCTGCTGTCGCCGCTCCACCACCCCCCGGCTGCTGATCACCCCCAGGCCGGCGATCCCCACCACCAAGCCCAAAGCCAGGAAGCCCTGGAACAGGCGCAGGATCCCCCGCAGGGCCGCCTGGCCCGCCGCGAAGCGCTCGGCTAACACCGTGGCGTTGAAGCCGCTGTTGAGCAGAGAGCGCTCCAGGGCCTGGGCCGCCCCGTGGACGTCTACCCCAGGGGCCACCCGCACGTAGAAATGTTCCGGCCGCACCGGCTCCCCGTTCAGGGCATCCAGCAGCCGCCGGTTCACCTGCAGGGAGCCCCTGGCCAGGGTCTCCCGGGGTTCCAGCACGCCGATGACCTGGACTCGACGCACCACCAGGCGACCATCGGC
>WGCB01000003.1 GCA_015494005.1 Caldilineaceae bacterium | reverse complement strand
CCGGTGGCCCTCGGCTTCCGGCATCCGCGCCTCGGCCGGTGGGTGGCCCGGTGAGCTACAAGGATCTCTTCCAGGCGGTGGGGGCGGAATCGGGATGGGACTGGCGGCTCCTCGCAGCCCTGGCCTACCGGGAGAGCCGCCTGGATCCCCTGGCCCTGGGACGGGACAACGACATGGGGCTGATGCAGATCCTGCCCAGCACCTGGAACGAGTTCGCGCCAGGGGTGGCGGCGGTGGATCCTTTCGACCCCTGGGACAGCGCCCGGGTGGCCGCGAGCTACCTGAGCTACCTCCAGGAGCGGCTGGCCCAGGGCGGCCATGGGGAGATCTACTGGGTGCTGGCGGCCTACAACTGGGGGCCGGACAACGTGGAGCGGCTCCTGGCCCGGAACGGGGAGTGGTACGACATGCCGGCCCGGCAGCGGGGCTACGTGGCCGACATCCTGGAGGCGGCCTTCGGGCCGTGAGCGCCATGGATCCGATGGATTTCGAAGAGCTGGTGGCCCAGGCCGTGGCGGATCTGCCCGAGGACTTCCGGGAGAAGCTGGAAAACGTGGCCATCCTGGTGGAGGAGTGGCCAGACCTGACCACCATGGGGCTGGCCGGGGTGCGGTCACCGACCCAGCTCCTGGGCTTCTACCACGGCGTGCCCCACACCCACCGCACTACCGGCTACGGCCTGGTGCCGCCGGACAAGATCAGCATCTACCGCCGCCCCATCCTCATGCGCTGCCGCACCCCGGAGGAGGTGCAAGCCCTGGTGCGCCGGGTGGTCTACCACGAGATCGCCCACCATTTCGGCATCGACGACGACCGGCTGCGGGAGATCGGCGCCTACTGAGGCCCCGCTCGGCCCCGTCATCGGCCCTGGGCCAGGAGAGTTTGCCGATCCGGGCCTGCTGTGGTAAATACGAAGCCAGCACCCGGCCACAGCACGTGTCCATCCCCCAAGCTCCATCGAGCTGAGTTCTGCCAAGCGAGGAGACCATGCACACCCCACTCCCCCGATCCCTCAGATGGCTCTGGATTCCCCTGCTGCTCAGCCTGCTCCTGGGTGGCTGCTTTCTGCCCAAGCTCCCCCAGGAGACGCCCGAGCTGCCTGACCTGCCGGAGCTGCCCAACCTGCCAGACATCCCGCCTATCTCGGAGCTGCCGGACCTCCTGGACGAGCTGGGCTTGCCGGACCTGAGCGGCATCGCCAACCTGCCCGGCCTGGAGGATCTGCCCAGCCTGGCCACCCCGGAGGGGGCCATCGCCTTCGCCGGCCCCACGGAGCGGCGCATCGACGTGGGCCAGGCCATCCCCGGCACGGACATCCAGCTGGTGGCGGTGAGCGAAGAGGGCGCCGAGTTCCAGATCGCCGGGCTGCGCAGCCTGCGCACCGTGGGCGACTCCCTGGATTACGACGGTCCCTGGCCCGGGGCTCAGGATGTGACCTACAACCTGCGCCTGCGCATCTACCGCCTGGGCACAGACCATGTGCGGGTGGCGGGCGTCCACCGGGTGGAGATCCGGGGCATCCAGCCCACGCTCGGTCCTGTCTCCCTGGAGGGGGGCAACCAGCTTCTGCTGCCCTACAGCGGCCAGGCCCAGGTGGGCGAAACGCTGAAGGGGTTGACCTACGGCTATCGGGGCCTGGGCGACCGGGGCGCGGAGCTCTTCAACCTGCCCGAAGGCGAGTACCCCTTCCGCAAGACCGGGGACAGCATTGTCTGGACGGGCCTGCTGCGCCCAGACATCCCCGTGCGGTACAGCCTGCGCGTGGCCCACTACACCGAATCGACTTTGCGCGTGGTAGGCACGGTCAAACTGCGCCTGCCCTGATCCCCAGCCATCCATCCCGCACCCCACAGGGAGGCGTCTATGAGCACAGCATCCGTGGAGCCCACCAGCACCTTGAGCGAGATCAGCCGCACCAGCGCCCACGCCGATCTGCAACCCATCAGTGCGGAGTACTACAATCTGACCGACGCGGAGGGGAATCCCATCGCCAGCCTGCTGGTGCTCATGGATCGCTGGCAGAACCCGGTGCGGGCAGAGGTGCACGTCTACAGCCCGGAGCCCAGCGAGCAGGATGTGGCCCTGCGCCAGGCCCAGCTCCTCCTGGAGGACCGCTACTACAGCCCGGAGCCCATCCCCCTCTACGTGCTCTACGCGGCCATGATCCGGGACCGGGTCCAGGTCTCCCTGGAGAACGGCCCCCAGCCCCGTCCCCGAGGGTTGAACCTGCGGCCCATCCTGGCGGGGATGGCCATCCTGGTGGTGCTGCTCCTGGCCGCCTGGTACATCTCCGGCCGCTTCGGCTCGAACAACCAGACCGCCTTCCCAGTGGAGCCAGCCGGGGTGCAGACCCAGGCGAGCTCCAGCGAGAACCTGGCAGCTGTCACACAAGCTCCCGGCTCTGCTAGTCAGCCAGCCAGCAACCAGGAACTGCCCCCTAGCCGCAACGCCCATCCAGGCCTGGCCGTGGGCATGCGGGCCAAAATCTTGCCTGGGTTGTCCTCCTCCATGCGCACCGAGCCGGGCGCCAACGCGGGCGATATCATCGACTACGTCCGGGACGAACAGGAGATGACCATCATCGACGGTCCGGTGCTGCAGCGGGGGAAAACGGACACCATCGTCTGGTGGAAGGTGCGGCTGGACGACGGCAAAGAGGGCTGGGTTCCGGCCAACACCAGCGAGCTCAGGCTCCTGGTGCCAGTGGAGTAGCGGAAAACTGGGGGGATTGGGCGATCTGGTGATTCGGTCTGAGAAGATTGAAGATCGAAGATTAGGGTTCGGAAACTGGACTGGCTGATTTGATGACCGGTTGATTTGGTCAGAGAAAGAGTTTCCATCGCCGATCATCTTGTCAGCGTTGTCACCCACCTGTTGTCATCCGCCCATCGACTCACCACCTCTTTGACTCCCACTCTGTCTCTTTATCTCCGTGTCTCTCTGTCTCCTTGCCTGCTGTCACTCCTCCCGCGGCAACAGAGCCAACTGCTCCCCGTCCACCAGGAAGCGCACCGTCTCCCCCACCTGGGGCACGGACAGCCCCGCCCGTCGCCAGAGCCGGTCCGGCGCCTGGAAGCGCAGCCAGTACGTCTCCCCATCCTCACCGACGACCTCCACTTCCATCTGATAGACGCTGCCCCGGAAGGAGCGCAGGACCACCCTTCCCTCCAGCTGGCCGCCGGGCTGGCGGATGGTGGAGGCCGGCCCGGGCACGTCCACCGCGTCCGGGCGGATGAGCAGGGTGTGGCGACCGGGCGGCGCGTCCTGGGGCAGGCGGAAGACACCCAGGGGCGTCCTCACCTCCCGGGGCTGGTCTGGGGGGACGAGGCCGGGCAGCAGGTTGTGGAAGCCAAGGAAGCGGGCCACGAAGAGGGTGGCCGGCTGGCTGTAGACCGCCTCGGGGGAGCCCACCTGCTCGATGAGCCCCTGGTTCATCACCACCACCCGGTCCCCGATGGCGAAGGCTTCCTGCTGGTCGTGGGTGACGTAGAGGGCCGTCACCCCCACCCGCTTCAGGATGGCCCGCAGCTCGTTCATCAGCTCCTCCCGCAGAGTGCGGTCCAGGCTGCCCAGGGGCTCGTCCAGCATGAGCAGGAGGGGCTCTGGGGCCAGGCTGCGGGCCAGGGCCACCCGCTGCCGCTCCCCGCCGCTCAGCTCGAAGACGGAGCGGTCCTGGTAGCCAGAGAGGGCCACCAGGACCAGCATCTCCGCCACCCGCTCCCGGATGCGAGCCGAGGGCCAGCCCAGCATGCGCAGACCGAAGGCCACGTTCTCCCCCACGTTCTTGTGGGGGAAGAGAGCGAACTCCTGGAACATGAGGCCGAAACGGCGCTTGTGCACCGG
>WGCB01000002.1 GCA_015494005.1 Caldilineaceae bacterium | reverse complement strand
GGTGGCGGACTACCCGGTGGATGTGATCAACTGGGCGGCCGGGGACAGCAACATCTCCTTGGCCGACGCTCGAGCCATGACCGACAGGGCCCTGGCCGGGGGCCTCTCCCTGGAGACCCTCCTCCACGGCCGCCTGGAGGACGTGCGGGCAGAGGTCCGCGCGGCCCTGGCGCAGGCCGGACGGGAGGGCTTCATGCTGGCGCCGGACTGCGTGATCAAGGGCCCCACGCCGGACGTCAACCTGGCCGCGGCCCGCCAGGCCGTGGAGGAAACCACGGTTAGTTGAGGACACCATGGTCAGTTGAGGACACCATGGTCAGTTGAAGAAACTATGGTCAGTTGAGGGGAAAATCGCCAGGGCTGACCTTTCTGTCCCCTTCACCCCGGACACGCGTAGGCTACCAGGGTGTCCACCACGTGGTCGAAGACGGCCAGCCGGGCCACCTCGTAGCCGTGGCTGTTCTCCCGCACGTGGCCGAAGCAGGCCACCCGGTGCGCGCCGCCCGCGTACCAGAGCAGGCTGGCGTCGCTGGCCGCGCCGCTGTAGACCACCGGCTGCAGCGCCGTGCCAGCCCGCTCCGCCGCGGCCATGAGATCCCGCACCAGCCCCTGGTCGTAGTGGCCCAGCCGATCCTTGCTCCAGATGCCTGGCCGCCCGTCCAGGAGTAGCGGCGCGCCCGGGGGAATGGGGCAGCCGTCCACCGCGATGAAGACGGTGGGGCGCTCCCGGTCCGCCAGGATCTTGGCTCCCTGGCCGCCTCCCTCCTCGTGGACGGTGAAGGCCACCAGGGTGGGGCTCTGGGGCTGGCGTTCCTCGTCCCGGAGCCGCTCCAGGAAGCGGAGCAAGGCCACCACTCCCATGCGGTCGTCGAAGGTCCAGGCGGCCACCAGGGGATCCTCGGCCGGGCCGAAGAGCACAGGTCCTCGCCTCTCCCGCACCGGCACGGCAGTGGAGCCGGGGCGCACCCCCGCGGCCTTCAGCGCGTCCGGCGAGAGCCCGGTGAGGATGCGCACGTCCTCCCAGGTGACGCTGCGCTCCCCGGCCCGGGCGGTGTGGGTGGAGCCCATGGAGAGGACGCCCACCACCTCCTCCCGGTCGCCCAGGATGGTCACCGGCCCCTCGCCCAGCTTCCAGGGGAAGAGGCCGCCGGAGCGATCCACCCGCAGGCAGCCATCCGCCTCGATGGCCGTGACCACCATGCCGATCTCGTCCATGTGGGCCGCGTAGCAGGTGAGGGGCGCCTGGGGATCCTGGCCGGGCAGCCGCACCAGCACGTTGCCGGCCGGGTCCGTCTCGTGGGCATAGCCCAGCTCGTCCAGGCGTCGGCGCACCGGGTCCGCCACGCCGGCTTCCCGGCCAGAGGGGGCGGGCGCCAGCAGCTTCTGGAAAAGGAGCAGGGCAGGGTGTTGGGATGGATCCTGGGGTGAGTGCATGGTCTCCTCCTGTGGTGTGTGGGGCCGGGAGAGGGGGAACGCCTCGGCCTGGCGGGGCAAGCTGGCCATTTGGCAAAAGCTACTCTAACAGTCTGCAGACGTTTGACAAATTCGTCAACCCTGGTAAGCTTCGATTCCACAGGAAGTTTTGGAAGGCAGATCTGAAACTTTCTGCTCACGCCCGGAAGGCTCCCGTGTCCTGGAACGCTCTGCCTCGAAGCCGATTTCCGCTCACCATGACCGCCCACGCGAACAACCCAACCTTTCCGGACGCGGAGACGAACGCTTCTGGTTCCCGGCCTGAACCTGCGGTCTGCCTCCGCCCGGACCCATCCACCACCGAACGGCTGGCCCAGCGCATCCACCGTTGGCGTTGGCAGGCCCCTCTTGTGGCCCTGGTCCTGGTAGCCATCCACCAGCTGCTGGAACACACCTGGCTCCAGCATCTTTCCCGGTGGGAGCATTTCGTCAGCCAGCTCCTCTTCTATGGCCTGGTGGGGCCGGCCCTGGCCTGGTGGGTCCTCACCACCCTCTACCATCGTGTGCAGGAGACGGCCCGGGCCTACCGGATCCTCATGGACACGGGCCAGGCACTGGATCAGGTGAACCGGCAGCTGACCGTCCTCCTGGCTATCAACCGGCGCCTGGTGGAAGCCGAGGACGAGGAAGAACTTCTCCGGGCCATCGTGGAGCTCCCCCAACAGGCCATGCCACTCCTGGGCGCCTCCCTGGTCCCCTTCGACGACCAGGGGTATCCTCTGCGCATCTTGGTCCATGGGGAGCTGGAGCCCAAGTGGGTGGAGAGTTGGGTTCACCGCTTCATGGAGGAAGAAGGGCCCTACCAGCAGTGCCGGAACTGCATTCGCCGCTACCAGGCCGGTCGCTCCACCGCTCGCTGTCCCCTGTACCAGGAGATCACGGAAACCGGCATGCGCACCCAGGTCTACTGCCTGCCCCTGGTGCGGCGACAGCGTCCCCTCGGCATGCTCAACCTCTATCTACCGGCGGGGAAGCAGCTCAGCCAGGAGGAGGAGACGCTCCTCACGGCCATGGGGGACGAGATGGCCCTGGCCCTGGAGAGCAGTCGGCTGCGGGCCCGGGAGCTCACCACCCTCTATCGCCTGCAGCAGTGGCAGCAGCGAGACAGCTTGCAGAGCATGTTGACCGAGGTGCTGGTGGACACAGTGAACGCTCTGGAGGCGGATGGCGGCTGGATCTTCCTGGAGGATCGGAAGGAGGACGGCATCTACCCCTGTGCCCAGGCCGGCGCGCCTGTGCAGGAGGAAATGACCCTGCTGGAAGGGTTGGTGACCAGCATGCGTTCGGTCCAGAGTCCGCTGATCTTGGGCGACGTGGCCCAGGAGAACGCTCTCCCGGAGTTCCGCTCCCTGCTCCTGGCCCCGATGCGTGTCGAAGGCCAGCATCTGGGCTGTCTGGTCCTCTGGTCCACCCGGAGCCACGCTTTCACCCGCCGCCATGCCCGCCTGGCCGCGACCGTGGCCATGCAGAGTGGCCTCATCGTGGAGAACCAACGTCTCTCGGCTCGGGTGGAGCATCAGGCCGCGCTGGCGGAGCGAGCCCGGCTGGCCCGGGAGATCCACGACGGCCTGGCCCAGACCTTGGGCTACCTCAAGCTGCGCACAGCCCAGATCGGAAAGTGGCTCCAAGAGCAGGAGGTGGAACGAGCCCAGGACGCTCTGGAGCAGGTCCGCTCTCTCATCTCCGCGGCCTACGTGGACGCCCGGGAAGCCATCGACGGGCTGCGCCTGCAACCGGGGGAGGGCACCATCCGGGGATGGCTCCTGCCCCTGCTGGAGGATTTCCGGGCCCTGAGTTCGGTGGAGATCATCGCTGCAGAGCCGCCCAATGTTCCTCTGCCGGCGGAGATCCACATCCAGCTCCTGCGCATCGTCCAGGAAGCCTTGGGCAACGTGCGCAAGCATTCGGGGGCCGACCGGGCTGTGATCGAGTGGCTGCTTGAGGATTCCTGGTTGACTCTCCGCATCTCGGACAATGGTCGGGGCTTCGAGCCCCAGGATGTGCCCCTGCTCTCTCGCCATGGGCTGCGCATCATGCAGGAGCGGGCGGAGCTCATCGACGGCGACTTCCAGATCGTCAGCCACCCGGGCAAGGGCACCCAGGTGATCGTGCGCTTGCCTGTTCCTGTGGAGAGCAAGACCCATGCCTGAATCGAGCCCTGTTTCGGTGTTGGTGGTGGACGATCACGCCCTCTTCCGCCGGGGCGTGGTGGAACTGCTGCGAGACGAGCCTCGCTTCCACGTGGTGGGGGAGGCGGGGAACATCCACCAGGCCCTGGTGATGGCCCGCCGTTACCAGCCCCAGGTGGTGCTCATGGATGTCCACATGCCCGGGGGGCAAGGCTTCATGGCCCTTCCGCCCTTGAAGGAGATGGGCTGTCGAGTGCTCATGCTCACCATTTCGGAGCGCAGCGAGGACCTGATGGCCGCGCTCGCAGCCGGGGCCGATGGCTACCTGCTGAAAAACACGGAGCCGGACGAGCTGGCCCAGGCCATTCGCCGGGTGGCCCAGGGCCAGGCCATCCTGGCGCCGGAGATCACCGGGCAGGTGGTGCAGGCCGCGGTGCGGGCTGTCCACGGCGAGCCCCAAGTCTCCCTGAGTCGGCGGCAGCGGGAAGTGTTGGCCGCCCTGGCCCGGGGCGCCACCACCGCGGAGATCGCCGCCGCACTGGTGATCTCCGAGAGCACGGTCAAGACCCATGTGCGCCACATCTTGGAGAAGCTGGAGGCCGGCAACCGCACCGAGGCCGTGGCCCGGGCCGCGGAGCTGGGCCTTCTCTCCTCCTGAGTCCCACGGGAAGCGTCGTCCAAAGGGATGACAGACCTCTCATCCTTTTGGACGACACTTTTCATCCCCAGTATCATCCTCCAGACGATACTTTTCCTCTCGCTTTTCCGCTATCCTGATTCCAAACCCCATCCTGTCAACAGCCCTCCCCATGCCAGACAGGGGAGAACTGCCACGTCTCTGTCTGCCAGCCACACACCGGATCGAACCGGGCCGACGGCGTGAGCCAGGCTGTCCCATCCAACCTTTTCGACATGTCCGATAGTCCGCAGCCCTGGTGAGGGCATTTGCATGGAAGCGAGGCGACTCGTGGTCCGGGTCCTCCTTTTGTCCTCCAACAGCCTGTTTCGGAACGGGTTGCGCCGGATCGTCAGCCATGTGGCCCAGGTGACCACGGTGGACAGCGTGGAGGAAGCGAAGCAACTTGCCTGTGCCCAGGTCGTCGATGCGGTGGTCATCGATCAGGACGACACGGTCACCTGGGCGGACGGGCGCCTGTTGCCAGAGATCCTGGGCCAGCTGTTGAGCGTCCCGGGGCTCAAAGTCATTGCTGTGAGCCTGCAATGTCAGACGATCCAGGTCTACCGGCACGAGACTGTCTCAACCGCCTCGGTGGAGGATTTCCTGGCCACCATCCTGGTGTAGCGAGGAGTCTCCGCCAACTCGGCCTTCGTCGCTAGGATTCATTCTTCATGAAAGGAGTTCTGCCCATGAATCGAGACGGCGTAATCGTCGCCATCCTCTGGGTGGTCATGACGGCCATCGGGGAGTGGATTGCCCTGACGGCGCGCTTCATGCCCATGGTGGGCGCGGAGGAGGCCGCGGTCATCGACGAGGCCTTCACCCTGCTGCTGGTGCTGGCCGTGCCCGTGGCCACGCTGGTCCTGGCCTTTTTCTTCTACAGCATCCTGCGCTTCCGGGCGAAAGATGGGGAAGAGACCCAGGAGGGCCCTCCTGTTCGGGGCAACAACGCCCTGGCCATCCTCTGGGTCCTGGGTTCCCTGATCCTGGCCGTGTACATCGTCTTCAACCCGGGCCTCAAAGGGATCCGGGAGCTGGAGGCCAGCAAGGGCCAGGAAGAGCTGGTGATCCAGATCGAAGGGGTCCAGTGGCACTGGAACGTGAGCTATCCCGACTACGATCTGAGCTACGAGCGAGCCCTGCAGATCGCCCTCCCCGTGGACACTCGGGTGCGCTTCGACATCACCTCCCAGGATGTGCTCCATTCGGTCTGGGTGCCGGCCTTCCGCATGAAGATGGACGCAGTGCCGGGCCGGGTGACCACCCTCTACGTGACCCCCACCGAGGTGGGGGATTTCAGCGTGGATCCCAACCTGCGGGTCCAGTGCGCGGAGCTGTGTGGCACAGGCCATCCTCTCATGCGCATGGACGTGCGAGTCCTGGAGCCGGAGGAGTTCCAGGAGTGGATCCAGGAGGCCAAGGAGATGGTCATGGGCAGTGGCATGGAGGGCATGGACATGTCCGGCCAGGAGATGTCGGGCGAGATGTCCGGCGACATGTCCGGCGAGAAATCGGGCGAGTCTTCCAGTGACTCGCAATAGATCAGGAGGAGAAGGACGATGAAACCCGTATTCAAAGGGATCCTGTGGGCCGTGCTGGGCGCCATCCTCGGCATTGCCCTCCTGGTGGTCATCCGGTTGGCCTTCGGCTTGCCAGCCTGGAAAGCAGGGCCGGCCGTGGCTATGGGCTATCTCTTCGGCCTGAGCGGCTGGCTGCTGGGCGTAGGCGTCTGGGATTACTGGGCGTTGGGATGGCTCGGCCGGCCCAACAAGCAGTACACCACCACGGGCTGGCGACGCTATTTCGATTTCGACACCGACCACAAGGTGATCGGCATCCAATATGGCGTGTTGCTGGTGATTCTCTTCCTCATCGCTGGGCTGTTGGCCATGGTAGTGCGCTACGAGCTCATGCGCCCGGGCCGGGATCTGCTGAACAGCGCTGAGTACAACAACATGATGAGCCTCCACGGCACCACCATGGTCTTCGTGGCGGTGGCCACCATCATGGGCGCCTTCGGCAACTACCTGGTCCCCATCATGATCGGGGCGGACGACATGGCCTATCCTCGGCTCAACGCCCTGAGCTTCTGGTTCGTGCCGCCGGTGGGCTTCCTGCTCCTGGGGGCGGCCCTGGCCGGTGGGTATGACACCGGCTGGACCGGGTACACTCCCCTGGCCACGGTGACCCGCATGGGCGCCATGTTCTACAATCTGGCTTTCCTCACCATCGGTTTTTCCTCCATCTTGGGCTCCATCAACATCATCACCACGGTGATCACCATGCGCGCCCCGGGCCTCACCTGGGGTCGGCTGCCCATCTTCGTCTGGTCCATCCTGGGGACGGCGGCCCTGAGCATGCTCTTCACCCAGTTCGTGGGCCTGGCCATGCTCATGACCGTGCTGGACCGAGTGGCCGGTTTCAGTTTCTTCGATCCTTCCCGAGGTGGCAACCCCATCCTCTACCAGCATGTCTTCTGGTTCTACTCCCACCCCGCGGTCTACGTGATGATCCTGCCTGCTTTCGGCATCGCCCTGGAGATCATCAGCCACTTTGCCCGCAAACCTCTCTTCGCCTACAAGTGGGCCGTGGCCGGGATGCTGGGCGTGGTGGTGATGAGCGCCATCGTCTGGGCCCATCACATGTTCACTGCTGGCCTGGAAGAGAAACTGGCCATTCCCTTCATGATCAGCACAGAGCTCATCTCCGTGCCCACGGGCATGGTCTTCCTGGCTGCGCTGGGCACCCTCTGGCATGGCAAGCTGAACCTGAAGACCCCCATGCTCTTCGCCCTGGCCGTGATCTTCAACTTCCTCATCGGCGGCATCACCGGTGTTTTCCTCTCCGATGTGCCGGTGGATATGCACCTGCAGGACACCTACTTCGTGGTGGCTCACTTCCACTACACCATCGTGGGCGGCGGCATCTTCGGCCTCTTCGCCGGGATCTACTACTGGTTCCCCAAGATGACCGGCCGCATGTACAACGAGAAACTGGGCAAACTCCACTTCTGGTGGATGTTCATTGGCTTCAACTTGACCTTCCTGCCCATGTTCTGGCTCGGGATCAACGGCATGAACCGCCGCATCGCCGACTACATGCCCCAGCTGGGCGGGTTGAACATGTGGGTCAGCATGGCGGCCTTCTTCCTGGGAGCCAGCTTCATCGTCTTCGTCTACAACATGGTGGTCTCCTGGGTGCGGGGCGAGCAGGCCGCGGCCAACCCCTGGGGCGCTCGGACGCTGGAGTGGCTCATCCCTTCGCCACCGCCGCTCCACAACTTCCCGACGGAGCCCCAGGTGGTGGACGATCCCTACGGCTACGGCGTGCCCGGCTCGGTCCACGCACGGCTAGCCGCCGCCCCGTCGCCAGCCCCGGCCAGTGATTGAACCCGGCCTGTGACTGAACCCGGCTGTGGCGTCGATGGTCTGGTGCTGTCGATGGCCCTGGCGCCATGTTCCATTCACTCTGTTGATCCATTGTTTTCCTGACTGTCCCTGTTGATCGCACTTGTCGACCGAACCTGAGGAGGCCCATCCATGACAGACGAAAAAGCCCGCCGGGTCCGTATCGGCGTCATCGTCTTCGTCGTTCTCGCTGTCTTGACCGGAGTGGAGTACTGGATCGCCGTCTCCATGACCGGCAATCTGCTCCCCTTGAGCGTCATTGCCGTGGCCAAAGTTGGCCTGATCGCCTACTTCTTCATGCACATCGCCCAGATCCGCTACCGGGAAGGAGGTCACTAGCCATGAGCACCGCCACCCACAGCCACGGAGAAGGTCACGGGGCCCACTATCCCCGGCTCTACATCAACCGGCTGGGCTTCTGGCTCTTCCTCTTCTCCGAGAGCATGCTCTTCGCCGGCCTGCTGGCCAGCCGTTTCTACCTGCGAGGGCTCAGCCGCCCGGAGGAGCTGAGCCAGAGCCTGGGGCTGGGCATCACGGTGATCCTGCTGGTCAGCAGCTTGACGGCCTACCTCTCCGAGACGGCCATCAGCCATGGGGATCGACCTGCGTTCCTGCGCTACACCCTCTACACCATGGTCTTGGGGGCCATCTTCCTGGGCGGTGTGGCTTTCGAGTGGACAGCTGCTTTCCAGCATTTCCCCCCGAGCAGTCCGTTCGGCACCGTTTTCTTCGCCATGACGGGCATGCATGCCTTCCATGTCCTCAGCGGCATCTTCCTGCTGGGCTTGGTCTACTACAACGGCCGCCGAGGCGCCTACGGCCCTGAGGACGCCTGGCCCCCGGAGGCCGTCGTCAAATATTGGCACTTCGTAGATGTGGTGTGGGTCTTCTTCTACGCCGCACTTTACCTGGTCGCGTGAGAGGAGGCAGACCGATGCGCATGACGATCCCAGCTCTCCTGCTGATTCTATCCGTGGTGTTGGCCGGCTGCAGCACCGTCTTCGCCGCAGAGCCGGATCCCAACGGCGAGATCCGCATCGTCCTGGAGGACTACGACATCGATCCGGACGTGATCCGGTTGAAGGTGGGGCAGAAGGTGCGCCTGGTCGTGGTCAACCAGGGCAGACACCTGCACGAGCTGATGATCGGCCGCAACGTGCGGGTGGGGAACGGCCTGACCGAGGGCTTTGCAGAGGATTTCTTCGCCGGTATCTCCGACATCCAGGTGGAGGGCCCAGGCATGATCATGGGCCTGCCAGGCATGGAGATGGAGGGCATGGATATGGGGGGCGACAAAATGGCCGAAGGTGAGATGGCCGGAGGCGAGGTGCCTGCCCAGAAGGAGGGCGAAGGCATGGACATGGGCAAGGAGACGACACCGCCAGCAGAGGAAGATCACGGCGAGGCGCAAGGAGAAGCCGGGCACGACGAAGGGGCCGCCGCGGGCAAGTTCGGCCCCATCGCCATGGATCTGATGGGGGAGGCCCACGGCGGCCTCATGGTCATGATCGATCCCAACATGATCCCGCCGGACCAGGCCACCATCCTGACCTTCACCGTGCCGCCGGACAAGGTGGGCCGGTGGGAGCTGGGCTGCTTCCAGGAGCGGGGCCAGCACTACGATGACGGCATGCGAGCCACCCTCATCGTCGAACCGTAAGTTTCCCCCGACCATCACCAGGCCTGGCCTCTGGCCCTGGCCGCCAAGCGGGAGCCATCCACGGAGAACTGCCATGTCCCTTTCTCGACCCCTGGACCAACAAGCCCTGAGCCCCCCAGCCCTGGCCCCTGAGGCTCGCGTCAGCTGGCGAGAACGTCTGCGCACCTTGAGCGTGCTCTTCAAGCTGCGCATCGTCGCCCTGCTTCTGCTGACGGCTGTGGGAGGCGCCTTCCTGGGGGCCCAAGGATGGCCGGGTCTGGGCACGTTGACCCTGCTCCTGATCACCGGCGGGCTGGCCGCGGCCGGATCCTCCGCCACCAACCAGTACCTGGAGCAGGAGACGGATCAGCGCATGTTGCGCACCCGGCACCGGCCCCTGGTCGCCGGCGCCATCGCCCATCCCGAATGGGTGCCCTACGTGGCCGCGGCCATGGTTTTCCTGCCCGTGGTGGTGGTCACCCCGTGGAAGCCGGCACTGGCTTTCTTCCTGCTCCTGGGCGCCTTCATCTACGTGGTGATCTACACCCTCTGGCTCAAGCCCCGCACCCTCTGGAACATCGTCATCGGTGGCGCGGCCGGCAGCGCTGCGGTGCTCAGTGGCAGCGCCGCGGTGGGTCGCTGGGACGAGCCCGGCGCGCTGCTCCTGGCCCTGCTGATCTTCCTCTGGACCCCCACCCATTTCTGGAGCCTGGCCCTGGTCTACAAGGATGACTACGCCCGGGGCGGCGTCCCCATGCTGCCCGCCCGGACCACGCCCCGGGTGGCCACGGCCTGGATCGCCGTCCACACCCTGGCCACTGCCGCCGCTGCCCTGGCCCTCGCGGCCCACCCCGCTCTGGGATGGCTCTACGCCGTCCCTGTGGCCCTGGCTACCCTGGATCTGGTTGCCCGCAACGTTCGTCTGCTGCGTCGGCCCGAGCGCAAAGAGGCCTTCGACCTCTTCAAAGCCTCCAATGTCTACCTGGCCCTGGTGATCTTCATGATCCTCCTGGACACCCTCTTCTGAGATCGGATCAAATTCCTCGACACGTGCATACCACACGCACAGGCCCTGGCTCCCATCTGCGGGAAAGCCAGGGCCCGTCGCGTCTGTATACAAGTTGTGGCCGGAGTCGGTTCAACCCCTCTTGTTCAGCCCTCTTTGATGAAGACCAGGGTGCCGCCCTTCGGACCCATCTGGCTGGCCTCCAGGGAGAAGCGGTAGCCCTGGGGATGCTGGAAGTCGGCCAGGGCCTGGGGCTGGGTGACCCGGTGCTGGCAGATGAACCGCACCAGGGCCCCCTTCAGGGCCTTGGACCAGTGGCTCACCGTGCGCAGGCGACTCTGGCCCTGCTGGGTCACCCGCTCCACGAACTTGACCTGCCAGCGGGCGGCCAGCTCCCCCTGCCCGTCCCAGGCCCGGCGGTGGACCCCCGGCAGCAGATCCCAGACCACGGCCCCGGCCACCAGGGGGTTCAGCAGGCCGCTGATCCGGGGCTTCCAGAAGTCCGAGACCCGGCCCGTGGCCGGCAGGATGGCATCCATCTTGAGCTTGTAGTCGGGGATCCAGTCCGTGGGGCGGAGCAGCCCCCAGACGCCGCTGAAGAGCAGCGCGTGCCGGTCGAAGGCCTGGCGCAGGGCCGGGGGCATGCCCGGGTAGTCCAGGTGCTCGAACATGACGCCGGTGTAGCGCTCCATGGCCGGGCGCAGGGGCCCGCCGGGCAGCTGGCGGTTGGTAGCCAGGGCCTGGTCCAGGCGAGGGCCCTTCACGCCGAAGAGCTTCTCCAGCTGGGGACGGGGCTGCTGCATCACCTCGTGCAGGGCCTGGATCAGTGCCAGCCGGGCCGGGTTCAGCTCTGGGAAGGCGTTGAACCGGGGATCCTCGGCCACGTCCGGCCAGGAGCGGCTGGCATCCCCGCCAGGGGCCTTGCCCTCGGACGGGGGCAGCAGGATGACGTAGTCGCGGATCGGGTCGGTGGCTGGGCGGGTAGCTGGTCCAGTGGATGGGGTGCTCATGGCTGTGGCTTGTCCTCCTGGAAGGCCTGGCGATGGGCCCGGCGCACTGCGTCGTCCTCCAGCTTGGCGTAGATGCGGGTGGTGTTGGGGCTGGAGTGGCCCAGCGCGGTTTGGGTCACCGCCAGGTCCCGGGTGGTCTGGTAGATGCGGGTGGCGAAGTAGTGGCGCAGGGCGTGGGGGGTGATCCCCTTGGCCCCCAGGTCCGCCCGCTCCGCCAGCTTGCGGATGGTGTTCTGGACGCTCTCCGTGCTGATGGGCAGGACCTTGGATCCGGCCCGCCGGTCGTGCCGGGCGAAGACGGGCAGGTCGCCCAGGGGACGCCCGCTGGCCCCATCCAGGGCCTGGCGAGCCTGGAGGTAGCGGCGCACCGCGGCCCAGGCCCGCTCGTCGAAGTAGACCCGGCGCACCTTGCCCCGTTTGCCGGTGACCCAGGCGGCCCGCTCCGTCTCGTCCAGGTCCTTGCGCACCAGGCTCACCAGCTCCCCCACCCGCAGGCCAGTGCAGCGGAGCACCTCCACCATGGCGATGTCCCGCAGCTTGGCCAGCTGGCCCCGCTCGTCGTCCGGCCGGCGCAAGGTCACTCCGTAGGCCGCTTCCACCAGAGCCTCCAGC
>WGCB01000001.1 GCA_015494005.1 Caldilineaceae bacterium | reverse complement strand
GGGCTTGAGCCCCAGGGCCTTGGCCTTCTCCTCGCTCATGATCAGCACCGCGGCCGCCCCGTCGCTGGTCTGGCTGCTGTTTCCCGCGGTGACGGTGCCCCCCACCTTGAAGACCGGGCGCAGGCGGGCCAGGGCCTCCAGGCTGGTGTCCCGGCGGATGCCCTCATCCTTGTCGAAGACCGTCTCCACTTCCTGGACCCGGCTGCCATCCCCCAGCTTGGCCTTGACCTTCAGGGGGACGATCTCCGCGTCGAACTTGCCCGCGTCCTGGGCGGCGGCGGCCCGCCGGTGGCTGCGCAGGGCAAAGGCATCCTGGTCTTCCCGGCTGATCCCGAACTGCTGGGCCACGTTCTCCGCGGTCAGGCCCATGCTGATGTAGACGCCTGGGTGCTCCTGGGCCAGGGTGGGGTTGGCCATGAACTTGTTGCTGCTCATGGGGATGCGGGACATGCTCTCCACGCCCCCGGCGATGAGGATCTCGCCCATGCCGGCCATGATCTGCTGGGCAGCCAGGGCGATGGTCTGCAGGCCACTGGAGCAGAAGCGGTTCACCGTCTGCCCGGGGACGCTGTCCGGGAAGCCAGCCCGGAGCAGGGCGATGCGGCCTAGGTTCATGCCCTGTTCTGCCTCGGGCATGGCGCAGCCCATGATCACGTCCTCGATCTCTGCCATGTCCACGCCCCCGGCCCGTTCGATGACGGCCTTCAACACCTCCGCGGCCATGTCCTCCGGCCGGGTGGTGCGCAGGGTGCCTCGGGGCGCTTTGCCCACCGCCGTCCGTGCGGCGGATACGATCACTGCGTTCGGCATAGTCACATTCCTTTCTGCAGGCTCTCGGCCAACACTTGATGGATCACGTGCGTGTTTCGTTCAAAGGGCGGGTGCCAGCCCGGTGGGCCCGGTGGGGCTCAGTTGCGCAGAGGCTTGCCCGTCTGGAGCATGTGCCAGATGCGCTCCTGGGTCTTCTCCTCGCCGCACAGGCTCTTGAAGGCCTCCCGCTCCAGGTCCAGGAAGTACTGCTCGTCCATCCAGGCCGGGGCGCTCAGATCCCCGCCACAGAGGACCCAGGCCAGCTTGTCCGCCAGGTGGGCATCGTACTCGCTGATGTAGCCGGCCTCTCGCAGGCCGTAGATGCCGACGCGCATGTTGGCCAGCTGGTCCGCGCCGGCCGCGTAGACGGTCTTGGTCACCTTGGGCGGCACGTAGCCGGCGTCGTCCAGGGCCAGGACCTCCTGCTTGGCCTCGTAGATCAGGTGATCGTAGTTCATGACAATGCGGTCGCAGTCGCCCAGGAAGCCCATCTGCCGGGCCTCGGGGCCGGAGGTGGAGACCTTGGCGAAGCCGATGGTCTCGAAGATCTGCTGCAGGTAGGGGCTGGGGTTCACGTTCTCCGCGTGCATGTGGGGGCTGACGTTGCGGCGCACCATCTCCTTGCAGCCGCCCCCGGCCGGGATGAGCCCCACGCCCACCTCCACCAGGCCCATGTAGGTCTCCGCGTGGGCCAGGATGCGGTCCCCATGCATGGAGACCTCCGCGCCGCCGCCCAGGGTGAGCTGGAAGGGGGCCACCACCACCGGCGCGGGCGCCTGGCGGAAGCCCATGAGCAGGCCTTGCAGGGTGCGGATGGCCCGGTCCAACTCGTCCCACTGGCCGGACTGGGCCAGCATGCCGATGAGGAAGAGGTTGGCCCCGGCGGAGAAATTCTGCCCCTGGTTGCTGATGACCAGCCCCGTGGCCCCTCCGTGGAGCTTCTCCAGAGCCAGGCTGCCCATCTGGAAGATGCCCTCGTCCAGGGCGTTCATCTTGGTGTGGAACTCCAGGAGCAGCACCCCGTCGCCCAGGTCCAGCAGGGAGGCGGAGTCGTTCTCGGCCAGGACGCCCCGGGTCTTCTTCAGGTCCTTGATGACGATGACCCGCTCGCTGGCAACCGCCGGTTCGTACTCCTTGGTGAGGGGGCTGTAGGCCACCCGCTGGCCGTTCTCGTAGCGGTAGAAGCTCTCGTTGCCTGCCTCCAGCATCTCGTGGACCCAGGGGGCCACGGTCAGTCCTTCGCCCTCCATGCGGTCCAGGGTCTCGGCCACGCCCAGGGCATCCCAGGTCTCGAAGATGCCCAGCTCCCAGGCGAAACCCCACTTCATGGCGTTGTCGATGTCCACGATGTGGTCGGCGATCTCCGGGATGCGCTTGGAGGCGTAGGCGAAGGTGTGGGAAAGAGTGTGCCAGATGAGCTCCCCGGCCTCGTCGTCCGACTCCACCAGGCGACGCAGCCGCTCCTCCAGGGGCTGCTCTCGGACCTCGTCCACGATGGCCCAGCGGGGCTTCTCCGGGGGCAGATACTCGATCTCCCCCTCCACCGCGGCCTGGAGGTCCAGGCCCCAGAAGGACTTCTTGCCCCCTTCCTCCACTCGCTTGTAGAAGCCCTGGCCCGTCTTGCTGCCCAGCAGATTGGCCTGGATCAGGGTCTGCATCACCTTGGTCACCTGCTCGTCCCGCAGGATCTCCCGGTCCTCGTCCTGGGGGATGAGCTCGTAGAGGTTCTCGCTCACCATGGCCATGACGTCGATGCCCACGATGTCGTTCAGGCGGAAGGTGCCCGTCTTGGGCCGGCCGATGAGGGGACCGGTCAGGCGGTCCACCTCCTCCACCGTGTAGCCGTTCTCGATGGCGAACTTCATCAGGTCCGACTGGATGAAGCTGATCATGCGGTTGGCGATGAAGTTGGGCGTGTCCTTGGCGATGACCACGCCCTTGCCCAGGCGTCGCTCCGCGAACTCCCGCATGCGCGCCACGATGGCCGGGTCCGTCTCCGGAGTGGGGATGATCTCCAGCAGGTGCAGGTAGCGGGGCGGGTTGAAGAAATGGGTGCCCAGGAAGCGTTTCTTGAACTCGGGGCTGCGGCCCTGGGCGATGATGTGGATGGGGATGCCCGAGGTGTTGGTGCTGATGACCGTGTCCGGCGGGACGATGGCCTCCAGCCGCTCCATCAGGGCCTGCTTGGGCTTGGCCCGCTCGATGATCACCTCGATCACCCAGTCGCTCTGCTTCACCGCGGTCTCCAGGTCGTCCTCGATGTTGCCCAGGGTGATGCGCTCGGCCACATCGTCGGTGAAGAGGTTGCGAGGCTTGGCCTTGACCATGCGCTCGAAGCCCGCCCGGACGATGCGGTTGCGGACCTCCGGGTCATCCAGGGTGAGGCCCTTCTCTTTCTCCTCCGGCGTCAGCTCCGTGGGGACGATGTCCAGCAGGTGCACCGAGATGCCAGCGTTGGCCAGGTGCCCGGCGATGGCCGCCCCCATGGTCCCTGCGCCGATGACGGTGGCGTGGTTGATCCGTTTGCCCATAGATGATCCACTCCTTATCGATGGGCTCGTCACCCCCAGGGGCGGGTTGATCCGGTCCGGCCCGGCGAGCAGGCGAAGCGGCCCACACCGGGGAGACGAGCGTGTAAATGAACAAGCAGTCGGTGAACAAATTCCGTGTACGTCTGAGGCCTGGCTCCACCCCCAGCCAGGATGGACGAGCCAGGCGAATCCGGGGCGAGGTCGAAGGATGGCGTTTCTGCCGTGCCCTCCATTCTAGCCCCGGGCTGTTGCGGCCTGGTTTTGGAAAGATTGGATCAGACGTGCTCCCCCGCGGGCTCCAGGTGGACCAGCACCTCCCCCACGTTGGGCAGGGCCTGGCGGATCTGCTCCTGGAGCCGGGTGCTCAGCTCGTGGGCCTCGCTCACCGGCAGCTCCCCGTCCACCAGGGCCTCCAGGGAGACGAAGAGCCGGCCCTCCACCTGGCGCACCTGCACGTGATGGGGCTCGCAGATGCCCGGGATGCGCTCCACTGCCTCCTGGACCACCTGCTCCACCCGCTCCTGCAGGCCCCGGCTCACCCCGGCCGTGGGCAAGATCTCCGGCACCGCGGTCTCGATGTGGGTGGAGACGGTGCGCACCTGGGGCAGCCGCTCCCGGATGACCTGCTCCAGGCGGTCCGCCAGGGCATGGGCCTGGGCCAGGGTCAGGTTGGGATCCACCCCCACATGCAGGTGCAGGTCGATGCCGTCCTCCGCCTGCTGCACCCAGATCTCGTGGATGGCCACGCCCAGCTCCTCCCCGGCCAGCTTCACCGCCTGGGTGATGTGGGTGGCGCTCTCCGGCTCCCGGGCCGCCTCCACGTGCACCGTCACGTCCGTGACCCCGGGCAGCTCCAGGAGGCGGCGGCGCACCTCATCGGCGATGGCGTTGGCGGCTTGCATGGGCAGGCGTGGGTCCACCCGCACGTGCAGGTCCACGGCCACGTTGTCCGGCGTGCCCCGGCTGCGGATGCGGTGGTAGCTCTCCACGCCCGTCACCTGGGAGACCACCTGGCCGATCTCCGCGGTGGGCAAGGGGGCCTGGTCCACCAGGGGCGGCAGGTTCTCCAGCACCGTCTCCACGCCGATCTTGGCGATGATCCCGGCCACCAGCAGGGCCACCAGAGGATCGGCCCAGGGATAGCCCAGGCGCACCAGCCCCAGGCCCAGGAGCACCGCGCCGCTCACGTAGATGCTGGTGATGGCATGGCGACCGTCGGCCACCAGCACCTCGCTCTGGAGCCGCCGCCCCTGGCGGATCTCCCACCAGCCGGTGCAGCCCTGGACCAGGGCACTGAAGGCCAGCGCGGCCACGCTCCAGCGGTTCACCACGGGGGTGGGCCGCTCCAGGAGGCGTTCCACTGCGCCGGTGGCCAGCTCCCAGGCAGTGACGAAGAGGAGGGAGGCGATGATCAGCGCGGCCACCGTCTCGAACTTGCGGTGGCCGTAGGGGTGTTCCTCGTCCGGGGGGCGGCTGCCCAGGCGCACGCCGATGACGCCGATGACGTTGGCCAGGCTATCGAAGAGGGTGTCCAGCCCATCCGCGGTGAGGCTCAGCGCGCTGGTCCACAGCCCCACCCCCAGCTTGGCCCCCGCGGCCAGCAGGTTCAGGAAGAAGGTGAGGACGAGGACTCGCTGGATGGCCTGGGGGTCGTGCTTCATGGGGACGTGTCCTGGCGGGAACCGGATGGCGGCGGCTCTCTTCCGGGAGGGATCTCCTTCGGCTTGCGTTGACGCGCGGGCGCTTTCGGCGTAGTATGGCAGGGTGGGCAGCGTCCAGCCCATTATACCGCCCCCGGGAGGAAGGCAGAATTTTCTCTGGGGGAGCGGTTCCGTCCGTGCGGTGGACGCCCGTCCCGCCACGTTTCAGTCCAGACGAGACACTATCGACGAAACACCATCGAAAGGAGTGACCGAGCCATGGCCACCATCCCAGCTGAGTTCCAAGATCTGTTCCAGAAGAAATCCTTCGCCCACCTGGCCACCGTGGACGAGCAGTGCATCCCTCAGGTGACGCCGGTCTGGGTGGATTTCGACGGGGAGTACGTGTTGGTCAACAGCGCCAAGGGCCGCAAGAAGGACCGAAACATCCGGGCCAACCCCTGGGTGGCCCTGAGCATCCAGGACCCGGACAACCCCTACCGCTACCTGGGCATCCAGGGCCGGGTGGAGGAGATCCTGGAGGAGGGCGCCGTGGAGCACATCCATGCCCTCTCCCGCAAGTACACCGGCCAGGACTTCGGCTTCCTGACCGAGGACCAGGTTCGGGTCATCTACAAGATCCGGCCGGAGCGGATCTGGACCAACGTCTGAGCCCGTCCTGGTGGGGGTGGTAGCCGGCCCTCTCACCCCAGCCAGGCCAGGATCAGATCCAGCAGGCCGAAGAACTTGAAGATGGAGACCACCACCACGGCGATGAGCAGCCGCCGCACCCAGATGCTGGCGTTGGGGCTGCGGGTGGCGAACCGGGCCGCCAGCCATGCCCCCATGCTCTGGCCGACGGCCATGAGGAAGCCCAGGGCCCAGTTCACCTGGTGGTTGAAGACGAAGACGAAGAGGGCCGACACGGTGAAGGTGAGGACGATGAGCAGCTTCACCCCGTTGGCGTGGATCAGGCTGTAGTGGGCCCCCAGGACCAGGGCGGCCAGCAGGAAGATCCCCACCCCGGCCTGGATGAATCCCCCGTAGATCCCGATGAGGAAGAAGAGCCCCAGCGTCCCCCAGCTGGGGCGTCCTGCTTTGAAGTCCGACTGCTCCCGCAGCCAGCGCTTGGGGTCCAGGAGGATGACGAAGAGCATGACGAGCATGACCGTGCCGATGGCCATGTTCATGGCCCGCTTGTCCAGGTTCACCGCGATCTGGGCCCCTACCAGGGATCCCAGGACCGCGGGTGCGCTGAGCCAGAGACCGCCCCGCAGATCCAGCTTGCCGCTGCGCTGGTAGGTGGTCAGCCCCACGATGTTCTGGAAGAGGACGCCCACCCGGTTGGTGCCGTTGGCCACGTTGGGTGGCAGGCCCAGAAAGACCAGCATGGGCAGGGTCACCAGGGAGCCGCTGCCGGCCAGGGTGTTGATGATCCCAGCCAGGATGCCGGCCAGGATGGCGAGAACGTACTGGAGTGGTGTGATGTGCATGACGATTCCTGGTGGCTAGGGATTGGGTGGTTGGAACATCCGAGGTCTAGGCGGAAGGTTGGCGAGGAAAATTGGAGAGTGGCGACCAACTCCCAACTTCCGACTTCCAACTCCCAACTTCCGCTCCTCACAGCCTCGGCACAATGCGAGCCAGGCGCTCCACCGTCTTCTCCAGGCTGGCCATGTCCGTGGCGAAGCTGAAGCGCACGTACCCCTCCCCGGCCTGGCCAAAGGCGATCCCCGGCGTGGTGGCGATGAGGGCCTGCTCCAGCAGGATGTTGGCGATCTCCAGGCTGCTCTTGTCCGTCTCGGTGAAGCGGGCGAAAAGGTAGAAGGCCCCCTGGATGGGACCGGACTCCAGGCCCGGGATCTCCTGCACCGCGTCCAGGAGGAAGCGACGGCGGACGTCGTAGGCGGCCACCATCTCGGCCACGCACTCCTGGGGGCCGTTGAGGGCTGTCACGGCCGCGGTCTGCACGAAGCTGGGCGCGCAGGTGACGCTCTGGGTCTGGTAGCGCCGGGCCAGGCGAGCCACCGGCAGGGGCGCGGCCAGCCATCCCAGCCGCCAGCCCGTCATGGCATAGGACTTGCTCAGCCCGTTCACCGTGACCGTGCGCTCGCCCATGCCCGGCTGGGCCGCCAGGCAGCGGTGGATGGCGCCGTCGTAGCGGATCTTCTCGTAGATCTCGTCGCTGATCACGAAGAGGTCAAACTCCTGGGCCACGGCCGCGATGGCGTCGATCTCCTCCTGGTCCAGGACCCGGCCGGTGGGATTGGTGGGGTTGTTGACCAGCATGGCCTTCGCGCGGGGCGTCACGTGCTCCCGGAGCAGGGCCTGGCTCACCCGGAAGTTTTCCTCCCGGGGCAGGGACACGTGAACGGGCACGCCGCCGTTGAGCTGGACCATGGGGGCGTAGCTCACCCAGGCTGGTTCCAGGAGCAGCACCTCATCCCCCGGGTTCAGGATCGCCGCCAGGGCCGCGTAGATGGCCCACTTGGCCCCGGGCGTCACCAGGAGCTGGTCCGGGGAGAGGTGCAGGCCGTTGTCCCGGGCATGCTTGGCCACGATGGCCTCCAGCAGCTCCGGCTTGCCGTGGGAGGGGGGGTAGTGGGTGTCCCCCGCGTGGATGGCCTGGCAGGAGGCCTCCTGGATGTGCTGGGGCGTGTCGAAGTCCGGCTCGCCCCCGGCCAGGTTGATCACGTCCAGGCCAGCCGCGGCCATCTCCCGGCCCTTCTGCATCATGGTGGCGGTGACAGAGGCCGGCACGGCCTCCACCCGGGCGGAAAGGGGTTTCATGGGCGTCACTCCTTGCTCGGTTTCGGCGGTGGGTCCTCCGCTGCGGGGGTTTCCTGGGCTGGTTCGCGCTCCCGCCCTTCTTCCGGGACAG